>JAPUHZ010000134.1 GCA_027297485.1 Deltaproteobacteria bacterium | reverse complement strand
AGGGTCGTCTGGTCCGAATCCTTCAGCTTCCTTAAGGGCAGCTAAAAACAGTTTCTCTGCATCGGCATAGCGACCCTGCTGGAATGCCTTCACTCCGGCCGCATTGTTACTCTCCCAACGAGTCCGCTGGCATGCGGCTGTAAATAAGAAAGCTAGACATAATGCTGCTACCAGTTGCCAGTGTTTCTTCTTACAACCCATTATCTTGGTCCCTTGTCCCTTGATGACCTCTTAGAAAAAAAACCAGCACACCCTGGCGATAAAATCGCAAAAGCGACTGGCTCTAAATTGTCCATTCCCCCTCCATTTGGCCTCACATCACACTGGAACCCCTGTCAAAGCTGGGGGAGGCTCTTAATTGTTGGTTACGAAGGCACTAATATCACAGGGAGACGGGCAGTCAATCATCCCAAGACGCAATTAAACAACGCTTTAATTGAGCCCTAGCCAGATTCACGATTTTGTCAATTCTATATAGGCTCGGGGCCACTCTGGGCTTGGGTTTGCTCGGCATTAGACCCCCAGGACGCAATTAAAGAGCTATTGAGTTGAGTCCTACGTAGATTATTGCAGGATCAGTATCGAAGGCATCCTGTAACCGAAGATAAACGCTCTGCCGCAGCAAAGAGAAAGACTACTCACTTCTCTGAGTCTTCCTTAGCTTCTTCATCTGCAAGTCGTTTTCGTGCTTCCTCATCGGAGATGGATCCCAACTCGGCCAATATACGAGCTAGCTCTTCGTGCCCAACTTTATTCGCCATGTTCTCCGTAATGACCCCCGTCATGTCTGCCGCCGTGGGCGACAAGAGGAACTGTAGGGGTAATGCTACTTTGAGCGTGTTGATTACCCGTGAAATGACCTGGGCGGCTAGTAGGGAGTGGCCACCGAGAATCGAAGGATTCCTTACACAGCCACAGGCCAGCCCGCCGGAACCCAATGCTCAATCCTGATTCAGCTCCCGAACTAGTCCTCATCCTGTTCACGCGGGATGGGAGCCTGAGATTTGTACTCTTTCAGTTTCCTGTAAAGTGTCCGCTCGCTGATTTGCAGTATATCTGCTGCTCGATGCCGGTCTCCTCCAGTCCTGTTCAATGCTTCGAGAATCTCCTCCCGTTCAATTTCTACAAGGATGAGGTTTTTGCCTGTCTGGGGAGAAGGCGCGCCAAGCGATTTGCGTTCCAACCGAATTACTCCCGCTAAATCATGGCGGCGAATCATAGCCCCCCCTCCGAACACCACTGCTTGTTCGATCACATTCCGCAACTGTCGAACATTACCCGGCCAATCATATTCGACCAGAATATCGAGGGCGTCATCTTCCAGACCTTTCACTTCTTTGTCGTACTTTTTTGTAAATTGACGGTTGAAATGGGTCACCAGCGCGGGGATGTCGGTTTTTCGGTCTCTCAATGGGGGAATGTTCAGTTCGACAACTCTGAGGCGGTAGTAAAAATCATCCCGGATTTTTCCCGCTGCCAGCATCTCCTCCGGATCGCGGTTTGTGGCGGCAATGAGACGGACATCGACATGGAACGTCGAATCTCCGCCGACCCGCTCCACTTCGCCTGATTCCAAAAATCGCAAGAGCTTGACTTGGATCTTTTCGGACACTTCGGTCACTTCATCCAGAAAAAGAGTCCCCCGATGCGCCCGTTGGAATCGACCCTCCCGCTTTCGATCTGCTCCCGTGAAAGCGCCCCTTTCATGGCCAAACAGCTCGCTCTCCAGAATTCCTTCGGAAAGAGCCGCACAATTAACAACAACCATTGATTGGGATTTTCGTTTGCTGCAGTGGTGAATGGCGTTAGCTACGAGTTCCTTTCCGGTCCCGGTTTCCCCAACCAACAAGATGGTCGCGTCTGTATTGGCCACCTGGGTGACCCGTTTGAACAGCGCCTGCATCACGGAGCTGTTTCCAACCATGTTTTCGAATGAATATCGTTCCTCCAGGGCTTCCCGGAGCTCGATGTTTTCCGCCTGGAGGTTCTGAACGGAGAGGACTCTGCGAATGATTAAAAGCAGCTCCTCAAAATTGATCGGCTTCACCAAGTAGTCGGCTGCACCCAATTTTAAGGCCTCGACAGCGGACTCGACCCTGCCGTAGGCGGTCATCATGACTACTCCCATCTCTGGAAGCGACTGGCGGGCCTCCTTTAAGAATTCCAGACCGTCCATCACAGGCATTTTTTGGTCGACGAGCGCCATCTCGGGCGCGTGTTCCCTGGCCAAATCGATTCCCGATTTTCCGTTGTAAGCGGTTAGAATCCTGTAGCCCTCGTCTTGGAGCAGGACGGCGAGGCCGCTACACGCCTCTTTCTCATCGTCGACTACTAAAATGGTGGGTGAATGATTCATGGTGTAAGTGTCTACCTGAATGCTAATGGGAATTGACACTCTTTAATCCCGACTCGCTCGACGATCTTATCACATGTGGTTCACGTTCTGGTCCTGAGCTCGAAACCGGTTTAGCTGCTTCAGCTTTTCCTAACCTTCCCGTTTTTTCCGGACGATTTTTCCAGGGTGTCGGTTGGATGCACGTAGCCAAGGTTATTGAGGTGGATCCCGTCGGTGGTGAATCGTGGCTTTCCCAAATGATAGGAATCTGCTTTTGAGGAGTGGCCACCAAGAATCGAATAATTCCCGACACAGCCACAGGTCAGTCCGCCGTCGAGAGCCCCAAGCGGATGCCGAACAGGCAAACGGGCCAGCCCCCCACGTTTTGGACGGGCAATATCCGATAACGGGCTGTTAAGTCAAACCCGCGCTAAGTTTTCAGGCAGGGCCGGACGTTGTCTCGATCTGGGAGATGACGAAGTTCATACATCAACTGGCTGTCCCTCGATCTTACTCGGGACGGTGAGTTTATCGAACCGTAGGAAGGGTCCAAAGTAGTTTCTTTCTTAGAGGGACCTCGATCCTGCGGAGCATGGGATTCCTCCCACAGATCCAAGGGCTCAAGGTTTCTTCGAATGGCGCCCCGCAGGTTAATGGAGCTAATAATTCTCAGTTCGCTGGAGCATTTGGGGCCGACAAGAGCATCTGTTTCGTACACCTTTCTGATGAAGTACGACCAGCGCTTTTTTACCGCCGTAGAGACGAGTGGAGGGGGGGACCTCCGCGACTTCGGCCGGTTAGGCTCGCTCCGCCTAGGCAGGCTTACCCGGCTCGCGTTCACAAACCAATATAACCAGAGCTGTAAGACAGACGATTATTAGGCCACCGAGGTGGGAAGGGACTTGGCAGAGCTTGGGGTTACCTTGATCCCTGCGGGTTCCCCTCAGGCCAAGGGAAGAGTCGAAAGACTGTGGGGGACTTTCCAAGACCTGCTCGTCAGTGAGCTGAGGCCGGGAGAGCTAAAACTAACGAGCAGGCTCAACCGGTGCTCGATCGTATCCTCCCTGAGCATAACCGCGAGTTTTCAAAGCCCGCGGCTAGGTCAGAGTCTACCTGGAGAAAAACAGCTCCACCGAGATCGAACAAGCCCTGTGCTTTAAGCCGCAGCGCACTGTGGCCAAAGACAACACCGTCACCTTTAAGGGAGTTGTCTTTCAGATCACGAAGAAATCTCCCTGTCGCTCCTACGCCAACAAGAGAATCGATGTGCGTGTCCTATTGGACAGAGCGGTGGAGTTTTTCTACCAAAATCAAAAAATCGCACGGTTCGATTCCAAAACAACGCACACATTTGGCTTATATCGAACGAACGACAGGCGGGAGGCGTTCCGCTATGGATCCCCTCCGAGAGGTATACAAACCAATTCTATGAACTGACACCCTGACATGTTCATGTTGCTTTTGTCCTGACAGATTGACATGGACACACCACAACTCACCACTTGATTAATTACTAGTTGTCCAAGTTAACCCATTAATATCACAGGAGATTCTTACCACGAGATGGCCGGATTACCACACTGGTATCCGTATTGCTCTATCCCCTCCATGAGTTATCCAAGCTACCTGGAATTAAAAATTAATATTGGAGGTGGGCAATGAGTTCTCGATGGAATCTATCTCTTAGCTTCATTTTAATTTCTCGATTACTTCTGAACGTTATAATCTTTCATGGGCAAGTCAAAGCCGCCCAGCTCACTTTGACCAGGGAAGATCGGTCTGCAAACGAAGACGGCTTTACATTATT
>JAPUHZ010000133.1 GCA_027297485.1 Deltaproteobacteria bacterium | reverse complement strand
GCATCGATTGGCTGGTTGCCTATAGGTTGGTGGGGTTCTACTTTATTTTAATCGTAGGTCTGACGGGCCTGATGCAGAAGCTAGGTCAATAAAGTTGGAGGGTTGAACCCTGGGACCTCATTTTTGAGCCCCTGCGGGGCTTGGGCAAGGGTCTGGAGAAAGCTCTGACACCACCAATAGACGTCTTTATCCTTGACGGCTCGACGGAGTCCTTGCATCCGGCTTTGTTTTTCGCTCTCCGACATGGACAGACATCGATGGATGGTATCGGCCAGGTTTTCGAGGTCATAGGGATTCACGATAACGGCGTCTTTTAATAGCTCCGCCGCTCCAGCGAATTCACTGAGGATGAGGCAACCATTGTCACCGATTCTCGATGCCACATATTCTTCAGCCACCAAGTTCATTCCATCTCTGAGCGGGGTGATTATGGCCGCATCCGCCGCCGAGTAATAGTTCACCAACTCCTCCATAGGAAAGGCCTTATAGAGATAACGGACAGGGACCCATTTTCTGGTGCTAAATCGTCCACTGATGCGGCCGATGATTTCATCGATGCTGCGTTTAAGGATCATGTATTCTTCCACCCGGGTGCGCGAGGGTACGGCGATTTGCATCAAGCACACGTTACCGTGGTATTCCGGATATTTTTCTAAAAAGCGCTCGTAGGCAAGGAGTCTCTCCAAAATCCCCTTGGTATAATCGAGACGATCTGCGCCAACAAGAAGGTATTTACCGCCCACTTCCCTACGGATCTGGAGGGCCTTCTCTTCATTGGTAGGATTCGAGGCCAGCGTATTCCATCTCTTGTAATCAATTCCCACTGGGAAGGCCCCAACTCTGATGGTTCGGCCTTCGTATTCGATGAGAAGCTTTTTTCGATCCACGGGAACCTCTAGAACATCCTCGACGGACTGAAGGAAATTTTCAGCATGGGCGTGAAGTTGAAAGCCAATCAAGTCGCTTCCTAAAAGGCCGCGCAGGACCTCCTTTCGCCATGGCAGAACCCGAAATACCGGAGAGGAGGGAAACGGAATGTGCCAAAAAAATCCTATGGATAGATCCCGATTCTCTCCTCTAATCAGACCGGGGAGTAGGGTTAAATGGAAGTCGTGAATCCAAATGCTGTCTTGACGTCGAGCCCCGGAGGTGTAGGCTCGTGCGAACTTATTATTGACGCTCTCATAGGCCTTCCAGTACTCAGTGCGGAAGTGACATCGATCCAGGAAGTAGTGAGACAGGGGCCATAGGACTCGATTGGAGAACCCCAGGTAATAGTTCTTGACCTCTTGGTCGGTAAGGTCAATCAGTTTTATGGAGTATTTGGGATCCTCAACCGGGACATCGACGCGTTCAACCGTACCTGCAGCCTCTCCCCAGGCGACCCAAGTACCTCCACCCTGACACATAATTTCGTCCAGAACAGAAACCAACCCACCAACAGTTTTCTCATAAGTGACCTTCCCTACTCTCTTTCTAAGTTCGTAGGGTGCGCGGTTGGAGATTATGGTCAGGGGGCCAGCTATGTCCTTTATGTCTCCCATGAACGGCGTGAGGTCGAAAGCCATGCGAGGAAGGCTGGAGAATCGGCTTCGAGAGCATAGGTGGATTGAAACGCCCTGTCAACCATTTTCCTTGCTTTTTCTTTTTGCTATTTCTGGTGGGAAGAGATATTAAGAACAGCTAATATTGTTCAATTCCACCTGGATGTTAGAGATCTTTGTTGTACAAAACAACGATTTTTTGACACACGATTGATTCAATGGAATTCACAGCTTGGCTGACTCTCGGTATCTTCGTAGCGACGATCCTAGTTATCATTACAGGGATCATCGATCGGTCTGTGGCGGCCTTGCTTGGTGTGGTGCTCATGGTTTCGGTGGGTGTGATGAGCGAGGTGGATGCTTTTTTGTATGTGGACTGGAACGTCATGGCCATCCTGGTGAGCATCTGGGTCATCGCAGGGTACTTTGGCAAGACTGGCGTTCCGGAGTGGTTGTCCGTTCAGGCCTTGCGTCTGTCTCGGGGCCACTCGGGATTGCTGGTAATGATACTTTCAATGCTGGCCGGGCTCCTCTCCGTGGTCGTAGACAACGTAGTCGTGATCTTGATGTTAGCCCCTGTAGCGCTGCCGGTTATTCGTCACCTGCGTCTTCCCTTGACCCCGGTTATCCTCATGATAGGTTTCAGCGCAAACTTCATGGGCACGGCGTTGCTATTGGGTGATCTACCGCCGCAGATGTTGCACAGCGTGTCGGGTGCGGAATTCCTGGATTTCATCTGGCAGGACGGGCGGCCCTCCTCATTTCCCATCCTCATGGTGACTTTTGTATTGACCCTGGGCGCCATGTATCTTTACGGCTTCAGGCGTACTCCTCAAGAAGCTCACGGGGTAAGTGCACCTGGGCCTGTCGCCTCTGGGGCCACCGGGGCGAATCCCTTTGACGCTCGAATACCCGATCGGCTGTTTGCCTTCATCGTGCTCGTAGGATTTGGCGCTACGATCGTGGCCATGGCGTTTCGACAAGTTTTGGGTGTCAAACTAGGATTCATTGCCATGAGCGGTGCTCTACTGTTGATCCTGATCCTAGAGATCTTCGGCCACCGCCTGAAGAAGCCTACATTTGAGGAGATCCTTCAGGAGCTCGACTGGAGGGCAGTCTTTTTTTACGTAGCGCTCTTTTCCCTAGTGGGGGGCCTGGAGAAGACAGGCATACTGGAGAAGCTGGCTTCGGCAATGACCCCCCTCTTCTTGCAAAATTTGCCCCTTGGTGCCTCGGTCCTGTACTGGGTGACAGTACCGATTGTAGGTGTCGTCGAACATGACGCCTACATTTTGACTTTTCTCTATACCATTCGTGACCTGAGTCAGCAGGGCGTGGAACCGTGGCCCCTGTGGTGGATGCTGGTCTGGTCGGGCACGCTCGGGAGCAATCTAACGGTGGCTGGTGCTCCGGCCCTGTACGTGGCACTAAACCTCTGTGAACGGGAGGAGAAGCGCAAAATCCCGTTGCGGGAGTTTTTAAGCTGGAGTGTCCCCTTCACTATCGCCGCAAGTTTGATCTGCTATCTGCTGGGCATGCTGATCTGGGTGTTCCCTTACGCGGGATGAGGTCCCGCCCCGGTGACTGATCAGAAATCTGTGAGTTTAGCGTCAGGAGTTCAGTGACACCTCGTCCAATTGACTCTGCAGTTTATCCAACACTGTACCCGCCAAAAGGCAATCCTAACCACACAGGGCGCACCCATTGAAAAAACAGCAATCAGCCCTACCAGAAGAACGGACCAACCCACCGGTTTGCGATAGAAATTCTTGTCAGGGGTCCGGTGTTAGCGGTAGCAAGACACCTGGATCGTCACATCGCTGAAATGATCACCATGACAATTTCGAGAGTGATAGAATAGAACCCACCGCTTCTCACTCGGATTGCCAGGCCTGCCAGAAGTCAATCACCAGAAAGAAAAAGAGCAAAAACACGATCAAGAGAACCATTTGGCTGACTACTATTGGTCTTGGGGAACGGATTGTCAGCTGAGAGATTCGCTTGGATACTCCATCCCGGATAAAACCGAGCTGTGTGGCTATGGGAGCGCCGGCAAACCTCCACACGAGTTTTGGCAATCCCCGGTAAAACCAATCGGTATCAAGGTTTGTTGCTTTTAGCTCCGGCGGGTAAATGCCGGTTCGCTTTAGTACCGCAAAGGCCAGGGCAGAGAACAGAAG
>JAPUHZ010000132.1 GCA_027297485.1 Deltaproteobacteria bacterium | reverse complement strand
TTATCACGTCGATCCCGGTGGGTTTACACCCAATGGCTCCCGTGGTTAGCCCGGACGACCGCTGGATCTACGTCTCTAACATTGACGGAGGAACTCTCTCGATTATTGATGCCAAGCGCCTCACTGTAGTCGGTGAGATCCGTACGGGCGGAAACCCTCAGCACCTTGTCATGGATGGAGCCGGCCGCACTCTGTGGGTTACTAATCCCTCACATGAGGTGGTGCAGGTGATTGATCTCATACGGCGCCGTGTGATTCGGGAAATCTACACCGGACCTGAACCCCAACAGATGGCGCCTAGATACCTGACCCCGATGACAACAGGAAATCGCCTCAGTGGCGAAACCCAACCAAAGCCGCTCTCCTTCAGGTAATGCCCGTTAAGGGAGAAGTCGTGTTGGCGGGTCTTGCCAAAAAGTCCGCAGGCCTTGATAATGCCACGAATGTGGGACGGTATCTGCTAGTCGAGATAGAGGGAACATGGCGGCTTTCCTGAATCCCTTTCTGACCTTGGTTATCGCCGGCTTGCTCTCACGCTTCAGTTACCAGATGGCGCGGAGTCCGGTCCTGCCCTGGTTTGCCCAGGACTTGGGGTCGTCACCCGAGCTGATCGGTCTCATCGTCGCCGCCTCCACGATCACCGGTGTTTTCATTAAGCTCCCCGCTGGAGCCCTATCCGATATCCTCGGACGAAGGCGCATGATGCTTCTCGGAGCCCTCTTCTTTGCCGGCCCGCCTTTTTTATATCCTTTTGTCACCGATCCTATAAGCCTTCTTCTCCTCCGCTTTCTCCACGGCTTTGCAACGGCGATCTTCTCGCCCGTGGCCTCGGCGTACGTGGCTGACATCTTTCAGAAAGGCCGGGGGGAGAAGCTAGGATGGTTTGCTTCTGCCAATGACGTGGGAGCCACCATGGGTCCCATGATTGGCGGATTCATTTTCTCTTTCACCGCGAGCTACCCGACTACCTACCTGGTCGTGGGGGGACTGGGACTTCTGCCTCTTTTTATGGTCCTTCGGCTACCGGTTGAAACGAGAGTACCCGCCCCGGCAACAGCGAATCCAGCACGCTGGGCAGAATTCAAAACAGGCATCTTTGAGGTCATCTCAAGTCGAGCCGTCATCATCGCCTCAGCATTAGAAGCAGCGATGTACGTTGGCTACAGTGCCTTTCAGGCCTTCTTTCCCATTTATGCCAAAGGAATTGGTCACAACGTTGCTGCCATCGCACTCATCATGGGGGCCCAGCTTGCCACTACGATGATTGGAAAGCCTGCCGGAGGTTGGCTGTCCGACCGGATTGGAAGAAAGCCTATAATCCTTTTAGGTTTACTCCTCTGTGCAGTTACGCTTCCTCTGATCGTCTTGGGCAAGAGCTTCTTTACTCTTCTTGTCCTCTCCTGCCTTTTGGGTCTGGGTGTAGCGCTCGTTACCCCCTCCACGACCGCTCTGGTAGCTGATCTGGTCAAGGCGGGAAGGATGGGCTCGGCCATGGGGGTCTTTGGAACTATCTGGGACAGCGGCGAGGCCTCTGGCCCAATCCTAGCCGGTTTTCTAATTGCCTCGCTCAGCTATTTTAATAGTTTCCTCATAATCTCTGGGCTCATGGCGCTCGCGGCAGTGATTTTTGCAATTACCATCAAAGATCCGACACCAAGAGCCGAGGAGGCAGGAAAACCAAGTTAAAAGTAGAGAATCGACGATGGGAAAATTCATCAGAGCTTGTAGTGTTCATGAGATTCCAGCAGGAACCGCCAAGTTGATAAATGTCGAGGGCAAGCCCATCGCTATAATTAATCTAGGCGGAATCTTCTATGCCATCGACGATACTTGTCCCCACGAGGGTGGACCCCTCTCTGACGGCTCTATCGAGGGAGAAAATGTGACTTGCCCTTGGCACGGAGCAACGTTTCACATCATGAGCGGTAAAACGTTGGAGCCCCCGGCTGGGGAGAAAATGGGTCCTCCGGTTGACAGGGGGGTTGCCTGCTATCCTGTGCGTCTTGCGAGATCGGATGTGGAGATAGAGATATAAGGGAATCAAATTATATCGACCACGGGGCTTGAAACCCCGAGGTCGGCCCAAGGGAAGATCTACGGGGGAAGAGCTACCGCTTCTCCCCTTTGGAAACCCCATCGGTTATGTGCCCGCGGCTAGCCGCGGGGTATGCTAATATTCAAATCAAGTGGAGAAACGTCGGCAGTGGAACTTTGATGGGGATGAAGTAAACAGCCTTCCTGAAGGCCTTGAGGTTGTTCTGGGTGAGTGGATGATCCGTGGTGACCCAACTGCCCCCAGCCCTCCCCATGTCTTGGCTCAGTTAAAGCCCTTTCCTGAGGGGATCCACTTTCCCAGGTGCCTGGTCAAAGATATCCACTTAGAAGATTTAAGAATGAGCGTTAAATTCAAGCCTGTCTCAGGGGAGTGTGACCAGGCAGGCGGACTGGTCTTTAGATTCCAGGATCCCGAAAACTATTATGTTTTGAGGGCCAACGCCCTGGATGATTTTGCCCTGTTCAAATGCGTCAAAAATCAGCGCTGGCCTATCAAACGGTACTATGTGCGGAGTGATGAGTGGCAAACCATTACGTTGGAATGTCGAGGTCCTCTTATCCGGGGTTACTGGAATGACCGTCTTTTGATCGAGGTTCAAGATGAGACCTTTAGCAAAGGAAGGGTTGGCCTATGGACCATAGCGGACTCGGTGAGCTATTTTGATGATTTGGAAATCACGGCTCTTATGTAAAAAAATGCACTAGGAGGGGTCTATGCAAACCTTAAAGATTGATGACCATATCGAGTTCCATCCTAAGGCCTTTGTGCGCAAGCGCCTCTTTGAGATGGGAGAGCTTTACTTTAACATGTACTGCATTCAGCCGGGACAGAAAAACCCACTCCACCGCC
>JAPUHZ010000131.1 GCA_027297485.1 Deltaproteobacteria bacterium | reverse complement strand
GTCAAGCCATAGATCTTAAAGGTACAGGTTGATACTTCCCCCCCTGCTTTTCTCTCTTGTGCAGCCCAGGGCAGCACGCTTTCCTTGAGCATCGCCTCCATCTCTTTGGGCACCCCAGAGAGCCAGAGGAGTGTCTTTCCTTGCGCAAGAGAGAGGCGAAAGCCCGGGGCCGTCCCCACAGGGTTAGGAATAATGACGGCCCCTTCCGGAAAGAGGGCCTGTTTTAGGTTGTTGAGAGTCCAAGGAAGCCCTCGGGATTCGAATCTGCGTTTCAATGCCTCGGCTACATTCTGATCCATTTTTAGCTTGCACCCGAGAAACTCTGCTACCACCTCGGTCGTAAGATCGTCCACAGTCGGGCCCAGGCCTCCGGTGCCGATGATGAAATCTCCAAGTTCCACCCCATGCTGAAGCGCCCAGAGAAGCCTCTCTTTCGTATCTCCGACCTTGAGGATGGCTGCTACCTCGATGCCCAGAGAACAAAGCCTGTCGGCGATATAAGACGAGTTGGTATCTATCACCCGTCCCGTAATGAGCTCATCGCCGGTGCTCAGAACGACCGCCTTTTCCATCATAGGAGATTCCAAAGAAGCAGGAGGCGAAGAATTAAGAAGCTATAGAGACCAGCAACCAGGTCATCTAAGATCACGCCGACGCCTCCCCGGATTTGTTCCGCCCGCCCGGCGGGAAACACCTTTATAATATCGAAAAACCGAAACAGAAGGAAAGCCGCTGCCGTCGGATAGAGCTCTGGAGGAGAAAGAAAGTTGGCTAATAGAAAGCCTGTGATCTCATCGATAACGATTTTTCGACAGTCCTTTTCATGAAAGATCTCTTCCCCCTTTTTGCAGAACCATGTAGCGGTCACGGTAAACGCACTGAGGGTCAGCAGAGACAGGGAAAATGAGGCAGTAGCCATGCGGTTTAAGGCAAGAGAGAGGGGGATGGCCAGAAGGGTGCCGACGGTTCCAGGGAACCAGGGGAAATATCCCGCTCCCGCGCCCGTGACAAAAAATAGAATAATTTTTTGCAGCTTAAAAATGTGGTGTAACAGTCAACTTTGCTAGAAGTTTTAAAACTATCTTAGCTCCCACGAGAAACCCGGAATCAAAAACTTTTAGTCATTAACCTTTAGAAAGTCAACCGAAAATAGGGCCGGCCTCGACTAAAGCCACCAACCGGCGTCCGGAATCGTCCCGGCCGTGATCATCCCGAAAAATCTGCGCGCTCAAGCCCACGGGCGATCACATGGTGTAAGACCCCTGGAGCCTCCAGACGGGGTGGCATATCCATGACTCTCTACCCTAACCAGAATAACCCTGCAACGTCCCTACCTGCTGCGAAGCAGTTCTTCAGAATTTGCCTTTTGCTATCCTTCTGTAATCACGGCAGTTGTTCCCCAACGATCACGGTAATGTTGACCTGCTTCACCCATGTGATAGAAATAAAGGATTGATCCATGAAGGAAAACAAAGATCCAATACTGGCCGAGGAAAAAAGGCTCAAAAGACTCAGGCGGATCGTTGATTTTACCGCCACCCTGCTCTGGCAGGCAAATCTTACCTTGAGCGATGCACAGAAGCTCGTTGCCGATGCCAGGAAAAGGGCCCTGGAGCTTTTCCCCGATAAAGGAGAAACATTTGATTTGATCTACGGCTCCCGTTTCCGCCGGATTTTGGCAGAGAAATACCAATTGCAATGAACCATTTTGGATTTTAGATCGCCGATTTTAGACTAATACAAACTTACTTAAATTTGTTACATTGAGGCTATTCCGAGGGGCAGGAGACTGAAGGACGAGGGAACCGAACGTGAGGCTTGGTGCAGGCCCAAACGGTAGGAATAATCACGTGAAGGGGTAGGGGTGGCGGCCCTCAAGGCACTGGCCCATTTCCCTCGGTCTGAAGGCTCCTTCCACCGAGGAAATGTAAACTTTCTTACTGCGTTTGTATTAGATACGGCTATCGAATCTAAAATCGAGAATCGAAAATCGTATGAGCCAGGATTGGATTCGCATTCAAGATGCAAGACAGAACAACCTCAAAAACATCAATCTGGAGATTCCCTTAAACGCCCTAACGGTGATCACGGGTGTCAGCGGCTCGGGAAAATCAACACTCGCCTTTGATATCCTCTATGCCGAAGGACAGAGACGCTATGTCGAGAGCTTCTCCGCCTACGCGCGTCAATTTCTCGACCGCATGGACAAGCCCGACGTCGAAAGCATAGAAGGAATCCCTCCAACCATCGCCATTGATCAGAGTCGGCCGGTCAAGACCTCCCGCTCCACAGTAGGGACCATGACCGAGCTACACGATCACCTGAAGCTCCTCTTCTCCAAGATCGCGGTTCTCAACTGTAAGGGGTGCGACAGAATTGTGGAGAGGGACACGGCACAATCGGTCTTCAAAAAGCTCTCCAGTTTACCCGAAGGCTCTCCTCTGGTCCTAACCTTTCCGCTCGCCTTCCCTACTTCCCTCCCTTGGAGCGAGGTGAAGGCCGGACTCCTACACGCCGGTTTCCATCGTCTATTGCAGAACCAAGCCATCCGGGATTTGGAGGAGATCCGAGATCCACCTCAAAAAAAGGAAAACCTCGAAGTTGTGGTGGATCGGTTTGCTTATCGTCCTGAGGGAAAGAAGAGGATCACGGGATCCCTCGAGCAGGCCTTTCATTTCGGCAAAGGGAGACTCAACCTGCACTTTCCCCAAGAAGGTTGGCGCCGCGAGCCCTTCAGCACGCACCTTCACTGCCCCCACTGCGATCTCTCCTACCACGACCCTGTTCCCAATCTCTTCTCCTTCAACAGCCCCTTAGGCGCTTGCGAGACCTGCCGTGGATTTGGCCGGGTGATCGACATCGACCTGGAGTTGGTCATTCCAGATCCCTCCAAGTCTCTGAGCGAAGGGGCCATTAAGCCTTGGAGGACCAAACCCAGAAGAGTCCAGAGACTTATGGAATTTTGTCGCACCAAGCGGATCTCCCCTAACAAACCTTTCCGAGATTTGACTGAAAAGCAGAAAAAGCTCGTTATTGATGGGGATGGAAGATACAAAGGGGTGCGCGGTTGGTTTCGCCGGATGGAGCGGAAAAGCTACAGGATGCATGTGCGGGTCTTTCTCTCGCGTTACCGTGCCTACCTGCTATGTCCGCAGTGCCAGGGGACACGGCTCAAGGCCGAGGCACTCCATTTCAGGATCAAAACAAAAAATATCGCTGAAATGAACGCCATGGTTGTAGGCGAGGCCCACCGATTCTTTAACGATCTCAAGCCTGCTGGGCAGATCGAACAGGTGGCAAGCCTGATCCTCAATGAGATCCGTCGAAGACTCAGCTATCTGGTGGAAGTCGGCCTTGAGTATCTCACTTTAGACCGCCAGTCTCGCACCCTCTCCGGCGGAGAGTTAGAACGGGTCGACCTCACCACTGCTATCGGCTCCTCACTGGTCAATACGCTCTATGTACTCGACGAACCCTCTATCGGTCTCCATCCCCGGGACAGCCACCGTCTCGTGGAGATCCTCCATCGTCTCAGGTCCAACAATAATACCGTCGTCGTGGTGGAGCATGATCCTGAGATCATCAAAGAGAGCGACTTCATCATCGACCTCGGCCCGAAGGCCGGTGAGGAAGGGGGTCAGGTAGTTTTTGCCGGTCCTTATGAAGCTCTGCTAAAAAGCCGCAACTCCCTGACCGCGGCCTACCTCACCCACCGCAAGACCATTCCATTTCCGTCCTGCCACCGCCGCCCGATTCCACGGCGACTCCTCAAGATCTTCGGAGCACAGGCCAACAACCTCAAAAAGATCGATGTAGAAATCCCCCTGGGGCTGTTCGTCTGCATCACCGGCGTCTCCGGATCGGGGAAATCGACGTTGATGGATGAAGTCATCTACCGCAATTTGAAGAAGCTCAAAGAGTCCCCGGTGGCCACCGCAGCGCAGTGCACTCGCATCGAGGGGGTAGATAAAATTTCCGATGTCGTCCTGGTCGATCAATCCCCTGTGGGGACAACTCCGCGCTCTAATCCGGCCACCTACATGAAGGCCTTCGACACCATCCGCCGTCTCTTCGCTGCCACCGACCTATCTCGCCTCAGGGGTTATACTCCCTCCACCTTCTCCTTTAACGTAGAAGGGGGAAGATGCGAGACCTGTCGCGGCGCGGGGTTCGAAAAGATCGAGATGCAATTCCTATCGGATGTCTACACCTCTTGTGCCGAGTGCCATGGGAGCCGTTTTCGTGAAGAGATCCTCGAAGTGAGCTATCGCGGGCGAACCATCCGTCAGGTCTTGGATCTGACGGTTGCTGAGGCAATGGAGTTCTTCAAAGACTCTCCGGAGATCCGATATGGGCTTAGTCCATTACGCACCGTCGGCCTGGACTACATCCGCTTGGGACAACCGCTCACCACCCTCTCAGGCGGCGAGTCGCAGCGGCTCAAGCTTGCAGCCCATATGGCCAGGGCGAGAAAATCAGGCACGCTGTTCATCTTCGATGAGCCAACCACGGGTCTGCACTTCCATGACATCGAGCAGCTGCTTTGGGCCTTTAATGAACTGATCGAGCAGGGACACTCCATCGTCGTCATCGAACACAACATGGAGGTCGTCAAATGCGCCGACCACATTATCGATCTCGGGCCCGAGGGAGGTGATGAAGGAGGAATGATTGTAGCCGTAGGAACGCCCGCGGAGATAGCTCAGGTCCAAAGCTCCCATACCGGTCGCTACCTGAAGCCCTACTTGGAAAGGGAAACCCTATCCCCCTTCACACCCCTCCTAGAAAAAAGCTTAAGAGATAAAAGGACCAAGGGATCAAGGGACGGAAACAAAGCAATTACGATTGTTGGGGCCAAGGAGCATAATCTAAAAAATATTAATTTGGACATTCCGCGTGACCGGTTGGTCGTGATTACGGGCTTAAGCGGTTCAGGCAAATCTTCACTGGCCTTTGACATTATCTACGCCGAAGGGCAACGGCGCTACATCGACAGCCTCTCTGCCTATGCGCGTCAGTTCCTCAAGATCATGGCCCGTCCCAACGTAGACCTCCTCTCCGGCATCCCCCCAACGGTAGCTATTGAGCAGCGCCTCAGCCAAGGGGGGAAGAAATCGACCGTGGCCACGGTCACTGAGATCTACCATTATCTGAGACTCCTTTACTCTAAAGTGGGAAAACAACACTGCGTGCAGTGTGGTCGCCAGATCAGATCGCTCACTAAGAGCCAGATCCTGGACCGCATCTCCCATACTCACAGGGGAAAGGAAGTCATGATCCTCAGTCCGATTGTGAGGGGACGGAAAGGCTTCCATAAGGAGGTTATCACCGGCGCAAGAAGGCTCGGCTACCGCAGAGCGCGAATCGACGGAGAGATGGTGGATCTCAAATCCACTAAGCTTCTTAACGGGTTGGAGCGATATCGTGAGCACGACATCGATATTGTCATCGGCAGGGGTAGAGCAGGGGGACGAGAGGTGGAGGCGATGGTGGAGCAGGGACTGCGCCTGGGGAATGGGGTTGTCCATCTACTTTCCCAGGCAGGGGAGCAGATCTATAACCAGCGCCTTTTCTGCCTCCACTGTGGTATCGGCTATGAACCCCCGGACCCCAGGCTCTTCTCCTTTAACAGCCGGCAGGGAGCCTGTTCCCACTGCAACGGATTGGGCTTCGACTTGGAATTCGATCCAGAGCTGATCATTGCCGATCCCCGTAAGCCTTTATCCGAAACCCTCTCGTCCTTCTCATCGGGAAACCTATTGGATCTGAAGCGAGGCATGCTGTGCCTGCTGCGTGATCTGAAGAAAGACCACCAGATTGATATCGACAGACCTTTCTCACGCCTAACAAACAAAAAGAGAGACCTTGTCCTCTACGGCGGAAGTGACAACTCCCTGTTTGGCGGTCTTCTTCCCTACCTGAGAGAGCGTTGGGAGAGAGGGAAGGGCAGGCTGAGCGAGGGCCTATTCCAGTTTATGACCGAATCTCCATGCACTGCTTGTCGCGGAAGAAGACTCAACCCTCGTGCCCAGGCGGTCAAGGTCGATGGCCAGGCGATTTGGCAAGTCACCTCTCTATCCGTCAAGGAGGGGCTGGAATATTTCCGATCTCTCCGTATAGGCAAGAGGGAGAATGGAAGATCCGAACGGGACCGTGCCATCACGGAAAAGATCCTTAGGGAAATCCACCAGCGGCTGAATTTTCTCTCAGAGGTAGGCCTCCCCTACCTGACTCTCGACCGCCGTGCCGACACCCTTTCCGGAGGAGAGGCTCAGCGAATCCGTTTGGCAGCGCAGCTTGGGTCGAATCTACGGGGCGTCTGCTACATCCTCGATGAGCCTACCATCGGCCTGCACCCGCGCGACAACGGGATGCTGCTTCGTACCCTGAGGCACCTGCAAGAGGTAGGCAACACAGTCCTTGTGGTGGAGCACGACGAGACCACTATTCGCTCTGCCGACTTCATAGTGGACCTGGGACCAGGGGCAGGGGTCCATGGGGGAAACATAGTGGCGCTCGGCTCACCCCAAGAGATCAGAGAGAATCCAGCCTCACTCACGGGCGCTTTCCTCCGGGCCACTAAAAAGAGGGTCTGGCCCAAGCGTCTATTCACCGGCTTTCCCTGGCTCACCATCCTTGGAGCCATGGCAAACAATCTCAAGGGCATCGACGTCCGCTTCCCTTTAGGGGCGTGGAGCTGTGTGACAGGAATATCAGGATCGGGAAAGAGCACATTGGTGAAGGAGGTTCTTTATAAGGGCCTCAAAATGAAACTGGGCCAGTTTGCCGGCCGTCCGGGAAAGCACAGAGAAATTACCGGGTGGGAGCTGCTTGAACGGGTTGTCGAGGTGGATCAGAGCCCTATCGGGAAAACCCCCCGTTCCATCCCAGCTTCCTACGTCGGTATTCTTGACGAGATCAGGAGAATATTCTCACTCACCCCGGAGGCCCGGCTGCGTGGCTATGCCCCGAATCGATTCTCATTCAATGTTCACGGCGGGAGGTGTGACGATTGTGCCGGGCAAGGGAGGATCAGGAAGGAGATGAGTTTTCTGCCGGATGTCTTCGTCGACTGCGACACCTGCGGAGGGGCTCGCTTCAACGAAGAGACCCTTGGCATCCAATACAACAACGGAAATATCGCCGATGTGCTCGGCATGACCGTTGAAGAAGCCGTATCCTTCTTCCGTCCGTTCCCGAAAATCATGAGGCCGCTCAAGATCCTCGAGGATATCGGTATGGGCTACCTTACCCTCGGCCAGACAAGTAACACGCTCTCCGGCGGAGAGGCACAGAGGATAAAACTCGCCTATGAACTGGGAAAAGAGTCTCGCGGGAAAACCCTTTATGTTTTGGATGAGCCAACCACTGGTCTTCACTTTGTCGATGTGGAAAAGCTCATTCAGATCCTCCACCGCCTCGTAGAGATGGGCAACACTGTAATCACCATCGAGCACAACCTGGAGATTGTGAAGGAAGCGGACTACCTGGTGGATCTGGGCCCGGAGGGTGGGGAAGAGGGGGGCTATGTAGTCGCCTGCGGGCCGCCACCGGAAGTGGCCAAGGACGGCAAACAATCCTACACGGCGCGCTATTTGAGGGATTACCTCAATGGAAACTCCGAAGAGACCGATCGAGAGACGGCAGAAAGAATTCGGAAATAGAAATGCAAAGGAATTTGCGTAGAACTTAATTAAAACGTCGTTTAATTGCATCCTGGGAGGAAATTAAGGTCTGCTAGGTCGGGTTGACCTAATTGCACGTTATCGGATATTGTCGGCCCCAAATACGGAAGCTCGGCCTATATCCTCCTGCAAAAAGAATTTTAACTTTAAAATGGGAAATCCCGGTATAAGGGAACAG
>JAPUHZ010000130.1 GCA_027297485.1 Deltaproteobacteria bacterium | reverse complement strand
GCCACAGGAAGAGTCCACGGATCATGGCCGAGAATAAGACCCTTTTTGTTCAACCTCTTCTCCAGTGACTCCAGGACAACTCCCGCTTGAACGCGGGCCGTGCGCGCCTCTTTGTCTATTTCTAAGATTTTATCCATCCCTCTAAGATCTAAAACGATTCCCGGCTGAAGAGAGATCGCCCCACCCATGAGGCCTGAGCCCCCACCATAAGGAACGATGGGCACCTTCTCGTCATTGGCCAGAAGGACTACTTGTCGAACCTCAGCTGCCGAAACCGGCAAAACCACACATAGGGGAGAAGCGGTTTCCGGTCGCCTGAGCGGATGGAGCCTGGCCACGCTCAGGGCATCCCAGGAAATCTCGTCTAAATGCGTCGGATCCGTAAAAATGCGCTCAGAACCGACAATGCGAGAGAGTTGATCTATCAATCTTTTCTCCGAACTCACCAACCCTACCTTTACGCAAAATTCTAATGTAAAAAACAGAGAGTTAAGCTAGAATATATATCTCAAACCGGGACAATGAGAAAGATCGCTATCTGTCTGATCTCACTCCTCTTCCTTTCTCCCGTAAGAGCGGGAGGGAATCCGGGAGAGGAAGAATCCAAGCAGAAGAGCACGAGGGCCGTGCAGCTTTACAACACAGGCTATCTGATGACTCTAATGGGACGGTATAAAGAGGCGATCCGACTCTTTGAAAAGTCCCTGGAGATTCAACCCACCGCGGAGGCTTACACTTATAAGGGATGGACCTACAGCCATATGGGAGACAACAAGTGGGCTATTGAGGAAGCGGAAAAGGCAATCCGCATCGATCCAGACTTTGGCAATCCCTATAACGATATTGGAGTCTATCTAATCGAACTGGGAAGGGAAGACGAGGCCATCCCCTATCTGGAAAAGGCCATGGATGCCAAGAGATACTGCTGTTATCAATTTCCTCACTTTAATATGGGGAGTATTTATCTCAAAAAGAAAATGTACGGAAAGGCCATGGAGGAGTTCAAAAAATCCCTGGAGATTGACCCTGACTACGTCCCTGCACGTGAGGCCCTGAAGATCCTCAAAGAATCGGGCTTGGAGGAGACCTAAGCAGTTCTAATCAAGTTATATCGAACACGGGGTTTGAATCCCCGTGTTCGACCAAAGGGGTGAGCTGCCGCTTCTCCCCTTTGGAAACCCCATCGGCTTTGTGCCCGCCTCAAGAGGCGGGGTTTACATTCAATCAATAATCGAATTAGTGCAGGGTCGGCTTGGAGTCGTCATCCTTCTTGCCGCTTATAATGCGGAAGCGTCGCTTGCGGCGGGCCAGACGATACTGATCTAGATAAATTCTGGCCCAAACCCAGGGGTTCCCCCAACGGAGATAAAAATAGCCAAAGCCCATCCCTCCCACGTGGGCGAGATGAGCAATACCGGAGTGTGTTGCCATAATGGATGAATAGAGAGAAATGGCCCCGATGATCATGACAAAGTGCTTCATTTTCAGAGGGAAGAGAAAATAGAAGTATATAATCCGGTCCGGATATATGAGTCCATAAGCAAGAAGGATTCCATAGACCCCCGCCGAGGCCCCGATGCTGGGGATCGTTTGATCAGGGATGAAGACGGAGTTTAAGATCGCTCCCCCCACGACACAAACGAAGTAATATCTCAGGAAAAATTGAGTACCCCACCGCCGCTCCAGGTCACAGCCGAACATCCAAAGGGCAAGCATGTTAAATAAAAGGTGAAAAAGTCCCCCATGGAGAAACTGGTAGGTAAAGAGCTGCCAGATATAGAGTTCGTGCCATACAAGGTAGGGCACAAGGCCAAAATTGATGACGAAGCTGTGATCTAAAAAGGCCTGAAAGATAAAAACGCCAACATTGATGATGAGCAGCCATTTGACCGCTGGGGTGATAGAGCCTCCACCCATCATCATAGTTCTCGTCTGGTAATACATAGTCCGTGTTAGCTAGAGCCTAATTCCTCATCGGTCTCGAATATCGTCTACCGTTCCGGGCCGGCCATCTTCTCCGGCACTGAATAGATCAAAGCCCGTTTCAGTAACTCGGTAGACGTAAAGGTTTCCCCATCGATCGATAATCTCTCTTTTTTCTATGGGGTCTGTGGGGTCAATGAGGGTTTCCAGGGAGACAGGATAAGAACCCATTTCGCTTTTGTGGTTTTTGATTTTTTCGGTAAGTTTTTGGAGATTCTCTTCTGATCCGCCAACATTCAAGAGACCAGAACGAAAGATCACAATCGTAACAACGATAACAAGTAGAGCGACGATCCCCAGGGGGATTCCGATAAAAGGCAAGACCTTCCTGATATCGATTTGCGGAAGACGAAATTTGGTTGCTTCAATGACCGGCCCTTCGCTTGTATAAGTATAACCCTGCAGGGCCTTGGCTATTCGATAAGCATCGAATATTCCCCATACCCAGACAAGAATGCCCATAGGGCCAGCCAAGATTGTTAAAAAGAATGCGCCAGCAAGAAAGAGGCATCCTCTGACCCATTGTTGGCAGTAAAATTGTCCCAGACCTGGGATGAGTACAGAAAGAATTGCCGCCAGGATTGGGTCTTTGGGAGGGTTCATAGCCCTTGTTCCCTCCGGATCTAAAACTTTACTTCCGGAAGCTCTTTCTTCTCCTTGGGCACCTCATAATAGGGGTACTTGTTAAATCCCGTCGACGAAGCAATCAGATTTCCAGGGAATCGGCGCAGGCCGGTATTGTACACCTTCACCCGGTCGTTGTAGCGCTTTCTTTCCACTGCGATGCGATTTTCCGTCCCCGACAGCTCGTCCTGTAATGACAAAAAGTTCTGGTTCGACTTTAAGTCGGGATACCGTTCTACAACCACCAGCAACCGCCCCAGAGCTGAGGACATGGAGTTAGCCGCATTGATTTTGTCCCCTATAGTTGTCGCACCGGCCAGCTTAGCCCTCGACTCCGCTATTCCCATGAAAATTTCCTTTTCCTGAGATGCAAACCCCTTGACCGTGTTGACAAGGTTGGGAATCAGATCACTGCGCCGCTGAAGGACGTTCTCAACTTGGGCCCACTGGCCATTGATATTCTCCTCCATGGTTACAAACCCGTTACGTAGGGAGACCACGTAGCTGCAACTCCCGATAGCCAGCAGGAGAATCACTCCTATCGTTATGGCCGCAATCGTTAAGCCCTTTTTCATCGAAATCTCCTCTCTAAATTTCAGGCTTTACTACCAACTTCCGCCAGCACCTCCACCTCCAAATCCACCACCTAACCCACCGCCAAATCCTCCGCCGAATCCTCCACTCCCGAAGCCACCACCAAAGCTACCTCCCCGCATCCCGCTGCCCAGGAGAAAGAAGGGGAGAAAGCCGAAAAAACGCCCGCGCAGCAGCAGCGGAAGAATAAGAAATAACAGGAGCGGAAACCCTCCCACTCCTCGACGGCTTCTTGTCGACCGACGTGCAAAGGACTGGCCAGAAGCCAAATCCTTCAATGAGAGCCCCTGAGCCTGGGCAATCTCCTGGGCAAGTGCTAAGGTGCCGTTTACGATCCCTTTAGCCATCTCTCCTTTTCGGAAAAAGGGGGTAATATTCTGATCCCGTATCCGCCCCACCTTGCCGTCCGGCAGAATGCCCTCAACACCATAACCGGTGGCGATGAACATCTTGCGATCCTGGACCGCTACGAGAAAAACCACTCCGTAGTCTTTTTCTTTTTTACCCACCCCCCATTTTTGTCCGAACTCGACCGCGTAATCCTCCACTGGAACTCCTTCAGTTGAGGGGATAACGACCACAGCGATCTGCGCCTCCGTCTTTTGCTGCAAGTCTTTTAATAGGGCATTGAGTTGTTGTTCGGTGCCGTCCGGCACAACTCCGGCGTAGTCGTTAATGTAATTTTTGAACGGCACGACCTCAATCTGAGCAAACACCTGTGTGGCGAGCGTAGCTGTTAGTAGTACACCTGCGCCGGCCAATAGGGTGGTTGTTTGGACAGAGCGAAAAAATTGTACTCGGAAAAATTTGCTCATTCCGTTAGCTTCTCAGGATTCCGGCTTATATTCGGGACTGGGGATCACTCAACCACCAGCTCGTCTATATAGCGCGTTAGGGCCATAGCATCGTTCAGGTAGGTCTCAAAAAGGCCGGCTATTTCACGACGAGAGGGCTTTATTGTCCCGCTCTTGATTTTCCATGCGGCCTCGAGGCCCCGAAGCGGCAGATCTGTAACTCGGCGCAACGCTTCGATGACCTCCTGACTGTGGTGTTTGGGTTCCTCGCCTTGAAGAAGGAGGATATGACGGCCGATCCTGATAAAAGACTGCACAGAGAGAACCATCGTTTGACGGAGCCATCGAGGTTTCAAATCTGTCTCCAAGAGGATTTCGCGAAGGTGGAGGAGCTTGCCTCTGGCCTCCTGTTCACATTGCCGCCTGATGGCCTGTCTAGGAGGGTTAATATCTTTCAAGGCATCCTCGCCGAATAAAACCCGCCTGTCCAATTGCATATCTATGAACTCCAGGGGATAGGCGTCCAAAGCCGTCGAGACATAGTGGGGGCTGAGGACCAAGGGTGTGGCGATTCGTTGCCGTCGCCATTTGCGCGTATAGGACGCCAAGAGTGCGAGGTGGCGGTAATCCACCTGGTTCAAAATGACTAGTAGATTAAGGTTGGACCGTCTCGTGTCGAACTCACCACGCACGGCGCTGCCGTATAGGATGACACTCCTTAGGTCGTCCCCAAGGAGATCGCGCACGGTTTTGACGAACTCGGATAACCGCTTTTCAAACTTCGGTGGTAGCTGCTCACTTATCATATTTTTGTTTAGGAAAACGGCGCTGCAGGAACCTTATCCGATCCTCAAGGAGCATGCAACATGGACTTAAGGACACTGAAACAAAAGAAGGGGGCACTTCAGGCGCTGATGCTGTCTGCTGCGGGCAACTCCGGCGCCTCAACTCAGCTTTGTGTCTTCCGCTTGAGACTTAAGAGCTCTATTTTGTAGCCGTTGGGATCCTCTACGAAGGCAATCTCGGTCCCTCCATGCTTCATGGGTCCGGGCTCACGCACAATCTTTGCCCCCTTGCCGCGAAGCACCTCACAACTCT
>JAPUHZ010000013.1 GCA_027297485.1 Deltaproteobacteria bacterium | reverse complement strand
AGGAGGTTCTCCGGACGAGGAAAAATTATGAAACGTCAAACTCCTCAATTTTGCGATAAAGAGAGGAAAGGCTTATTCCCAAGAGTTGCGCGGCTTCCTTACGGTCGTCATTAGCCTGTTCCAGAATCTGCCGGATATGTTGCTTTTCGAATTGCTTAAGCGCCTCCTTGAGTTCATGAGTGTAGGGCGGGAACTTTTAACCCCGATCCGACATTAATCAGTCCCAAAAATCCTCACTAATGCACATCAGGCCGCAACAAAGACCTGTTTGCCCCGTACCACAGAACGCCCCGTACATAAGCGCGGGGATGAACCCCGTTCCAACTCCGTCGTGATAAAACGAACCGTCCCTATCTAACGCGGTTGAAACGGGGTGAAGGTTCCGACCTCACTGTAAGGGCAGCGCCCCAAAGCCACGGATGAAAGTCCGTGCTACGGGGTTTACTGGCCACATAGCTCTGTTCAGTAAAAAGACCCCCCCGAGACCTATCGCGAAGTGCACTAACTATTATACAATAAAGACATGATAGGCGCATGTCATCTTTTCCCTGGGACGTTACTCTACCCTAGAGTCGCCAATAAGCGACGCAGGATAATCTATAACCGTGAGGCGGCTGTCGGCAAGAATTGAAGTGAGAAGGTAAGTATGGCAGATGCATGGGCAAAACTAGAAGAGGGATCGGTCCGGAAATTCTGCTTCATGCATTTGAATCTTCTTAACCGCTCGGAGATCGCCCGTAGAAACACACCGCGGGACACAAAAACATCTCTCGGCAACTTTTTCAAAGAGGTTGAACGTCACGTCAACAGCCACGGTGGCCGAACCTGGAATTTGACAGATGAGGAAGGTCTCTTCGGCTTTTACGATGACGAACTGACCAAGATGGCGGCGCGGGCCGTTACCAGTGCTGTGGACGTCATCGACAACCTCGAGAGGTTCAACACGACGAAAAGCTGGGTAAAGCAGCAAATTCATGTGAGAATCTCCGTTCATCTCGGAGACGCAGTGTACTGCAAGGAGACGAACCTTATCTCTGGCGACAACGTTAGATTTGTCGCCCGTCTCAATAAAAACAGGACAGCTCCGGACACCGTCTCTATTTCCGGGAGCGTCTTCCAGGAACTGTCAACGAAGGATGGAATGCAGCAACGGTTCCGCAACATCGGAACCGTTGGGGTGCAGCAGGTTTTCGTCGCCACATCAAAGCCGGTTGCAAAATCCAAACCTCCAAGACCTAAAGCTCGCTCACAAGCCTCTACGAGGCCAATCAAGCGGCACAGCAAATGGAAGAATCTCGTTGTCTTCTTGGTTTCCGTATTCGGCGGTGGATATATCCTCGCCGCTCTGATCAACTGGTTGAAGCCTGACTTGAATTATGCCCTCAATCTCTACGGGCCAACGTTGGGTGTAGGTGTTATCTTGGTCACATTAATTTCTGTAACCGTCGTTGTCGCCAGAAAGGGTTGGTTCAAGGCCAACCGGTCGACTTCAATCAGAAGAACCAATGTCCTATCGCGTTATATGGCCAACCTGCCGACTTCAACCGGAAGCGCCGATGTCCCCTTAGTTTATAAGGTCCCGACCAGAGGCGATAATAGGGTTGGCATCCCTGATCAGGGCAAGGAAAGTGTCTCTGATCAAAGCAGTGAGCCACAGCAGGAGACTGACCTAAACGTCGGCCAGTTGGAAGATAATGCCACCGTCGAGCCCTCGCTGGAGGTCCGCCGGCCCTATCGGCTACCTGCCGACTTGGCCGATTTTATCGGACGCGAGCAAGTGATGAGCGAAATGCTGGATTTGCTGATGCCGAAAAAGATAAAGGATAACACGGTAATCATTAATGGAATAGGCGGCGTGGGTAAGTCGACATTAGCGGTCCACGTAGCCCATCACCTGGCGGATGACTATCCTGATGGGCAGATTATCGTTGATCTGTGTGGTACGTCGGACCGCCCGATTACCCCGGCGGAGGCGATGGCCCACGTTATTCAGAGCTTGAACGGAAAGACTCGCCTTCCTGATCATCCAAATGACGTGGCACAACTCTACTATGGCCTGCTGGAGAACAGGCGTGTCTTGTTGATTCTAGACAATGCCTCCGGCACCTCCCAAGTACGCCCTCTACAGTTATCTCCTCCGTGTGCCCTGATTGTCACGTCGCGCCAGACCCTTTCCCTGCCGGGGGCACGGTCCATAAGGGTACGCGACCTTTCAGTGAAAGAAGCGCGCCTGCTCCTCAAACTGACTGCAAGTTTCTCCCGGGAGAGATTAACACCTTTAAACGACATTGCACGGATGTGCAGCTACCAGCCTCTGGCCCTGCGTGTTATAGGCGCCCTCCTGGCGACGAATGCGGACCTAACAGAAGATAAATGCGCCCAGGCAATGGTCTATTACAATCAATCCCTGTCATGGGAAAATGTGGAGAGTGTGGGTTTGGAAGCGGCCCTGCGAATGAGCGTGACGAAGTTGGACCAAGAGAATCCCTAACTGGCAAAGCACTGGCGAATGTTGACTGTGTTCCCAGAGTCTTTCGATCGGACGGCAACAGCGGCCGTGTGGAAGGTGGGAGAGGGGGAAGCCCGTTACAAACTCGATGCAATAGTTAAACGCAGCCTGCTACTCTATGATCCAGAAAAGGATCGCTACCGCCTACACGACTCAGTGCACCCCGTGGCACGCTACTTTATTGACGGCAGGATACGAAAATCTAATCCAGCGCGTCAGCCTAATTTTCTGGTGGAGGCTGCTGCTCGCCATGCGGCGCATTATGAAACTGTTTTGCGCACGGCCGATCGACTATACCAGCAGGGCGACGAAGAGTTGGAGCGTGGTCTGGAACAGTTCGATTTTGAGTGGAGAAACATTCAGGTGGGGCAGGCGTGGGCGGAGAATCATTCCAAGGAGAATGACAAGGCAGCCGAGTTGTGCAGTGCCTATGCTGATGCCGGAGTGAGCTTGCTTGGCTTGCGCCGGCACCCGACTGAGCAGATCGGCTGGTTCGAAGCCGCTTTGACGGCCACTCGCCGTTTGAACGACCCGGGGGGTGAGATCGCGCATCTAGGCAATATGGCCTCTCTGTACACCGACCTGGGTAAGACCAGCCGCGCCATAGAACTATATCAACGGCGGCTCGAAATCGCCCGAGATATCGGGAACCGCCAAGACGAGAGCAAGATCATGTCTGATCTCGGGTTAGCCTATGCGACCCTGGGCGAAACCAATCGTGCTATAGAAATTTACGAACAAGCCCTGGCCATTGATCGTGAGATGAACAACCGCCAAGGTGAAAGGGCAATCCTGACTAATTTGGGCAATGCCTACTTTACCTCGAGCGAGTTTCACCGCGCCGTTGAGGTATACCAGCAGGCCCTGGCTATTGCCTCGGAATTGGGTGACCGCCAGGGAGAGGGGGAGACACTCTCGAATATGGGATATGCTCACGCAACCTTGGGTCAGGCCAGCCAAGCTATCAAGTTTTACGAGCAGAGCTTGCCCCTGCTCCGGAAGAGCGGTGACCGGT
>JAPUHZ010000129.1 GCA_027297485.1 Deltaproteobacteria bacterium | reverse complement strand
TGAAAAAGGAATTGGTACTCAGCTACCCATCGATGGTGCAGAGTACCGCGAGCAATGATGCCGGTGTCTAGCCCGCACTTCTCACCAGCCCACGACCGCGTAGCTTTCCTCTAAAGGATCTTTTGCCAGCTTTTGCCGACGTCCGTACTACGAAAAACCTGCTCTCCGGTCGCAGCGAAGAGTTGACGACCGTTGGAGCGGTCAAAGGTAAAAGCGAACACGAACTCTTTCCGAGAAAGCGCGATTCCGTTATTGGTGCTTTTCCAATTTTTTCCTCCGTTCTGGGAGATTGCGAGGCCGAGCTTTTCGGTGAAGGCGAGTAGGGTTTGTGGGTTGGAAAGGTGGACACCAACCCCGGCCACCGCCCCCAATGGGGTTTTCATCATCGTCCAACTCTCCCCAAAATCGCGGGAAACGAATAGCCCGCTCGGCGACCCGGAATAAACGACGTGATCGTTCTGACTGTCTGCACTGAAACATGGGGCACCCCAGCAAAGCCCCTTGCTTGGAAGGCCCAGTGCCGCGGGGAACTGCCATGTTTTTCCGCCATCCTTGGTGCGATAAAGCTTGCCATGGAACCAGCCGTAGAGAATTTCAGGGTTGGCCGGGCTCATGATCATAGAATGAAAATCGACAACCTCTCCTTTTAAGCCTCGGAAAATCTGTTTGAAAGTAAGGCCACCATCCTCGGATTTCATCACCCCCATGTTTCCACCTGTTTTCGGATGTCCACTTGTAAAAATGATTTTTGGGTTTGCAGGGATAAGTGAAAATCCCATGAAATCGTCGCGGCTTTTCCCGAACTGGAAAAGCTTTTCTTCCTTCCAAATGAAAAGGCCGTAATGCGTGGCCACATACAGCCGCTGGTTTTCACTGTCATAACCGAGACCGTGAATATGGTTGTGAAACTGATAGGAGATAGAAGGGACCAACTTTAGATTCTCTTGGGTGGCGGATTCAACAGGTCGTTCTTTGAAAACCCCAAAAAGCAGGATTCCAGAAATGAGTAATACTCCGAAGCGTAGGTATGGCCGGCTACCGGCATAGATTTTAGTTGTGCTCACCAACCAAACTTTTCGGCTGTCTTCTTCCACTTTTCTATCTCCTCTTATCTCTCCATTTGTGTTTGTCTTTATTGGAGTTGTCGAGTTGGCGTGTTCTCTCTCTTTCACCGCATCATTGGTCTTCGGTGCATCATCCCTCCTCTACCATGCATCATTATAACCATTTTACCCGCTCGCTCCTCTCGCATCTGCAACTCCGAGGGGATGCCGGAATTAAGCGAGGCAACATAGTAGACCAAAGCCCACAGGTCATTGTCCGAAAGGGCATCACGATAGGAGGGCATAGGCGTGCCATCCAGACCCGTTGCAAGAGTTAGATAAATGGATTTAGACTTTGAGCCACGCTTTAGCGGACGCGTCAGGTCTCCAGGTCGGCTGGGACGGCCCCAGGAATCCTTAAGCTCTGAGGCTGATGGGCCATCGCCTTTTCCTTCGACCCCATGGCAGGTGAAACACCCGGCCTCCTGAAAAAGCTTTCGTCCTTGCTCAACCAGCTCGCGGCTTCTCGGAGGCGGTTCCGGTATATGGATAGACGCTTGTGCCGTTTGTTTTCGAAAACGTTCGGAAAATGTTTTGAGGTATTCGACCACCGCACGGCGCTCGGTTTCACGAAGATGGTCTTGAGCAACCATTCCGGTCCCTTGAAGGCCCATCGAAATTGTCTGAAATAGGTCCTCGTCGGTAGGAAGAGAACCGGTTGGCGTGGACCGGAACTTGAAGATCCCTTGCCGAAAGTCCCGAGGCTTCGTAAGAAGCATCATTTGCGCCATCCCCCGGCCATCACCAGATGTCTCATGACAAATGGCGCAGTTCTGCTCATAGACCACCCGGCCTTGCTCGATAATGCTGGCCGGCTTTCCATCGGAAGCTGATAACCGAGTAATCAAAAGTGCTGTGGCGGATAGGGAGAGGAAAACGGTAAAAATACAAAGCCCAATCAGGCAAAACTTATTTTGATAGACTTTAACCATTGACATTTCCTCTACGGTTTTTCCACCAGCAGTTTCGCGAAAAACTCTTTCGCCTCCTTACTGTGCCAGTCCCTGGAACCTATAACTTTGCCCACAATTTCTCCGCGTTTATTAATAATGACGGTCACTGGAAGTCCCCAGGCCCGGAAACGTTCAGAGACTTTTCCATCGAGATCCAGAAGGGCAATAAACGTTAGCTTGTGTTTGCTAAAAAACTCCTTCACTTCCTTGGCATCCTCTCGATAGTTGATGGCGAGCACGGTCAATCCCTTTTGCCCAAATGTTTTATGGAGCTTTTCCATAGTCGGCATCTCTTGAACGCAGGGCGGACACCAAGTAGCCCAGAAGTTGAGAAAAACCACTTTCCCTCGTAGCTCCCTTAGGCTGATCTGTCGCCCCGAAAAATCATCCAAAGCAAAATTGGGTGCTAGGATGACTTTTTTGGGCCTCTCCATTTTAAGGCTCTCAAAATGGCGCGGATCAACGGAGGCCTTTTCTTTCTTCTTGTGAAAGAAACTTTCAGCTGGCTTTGAAAAGGCTAAAAGACAAAGAGTTCCGAGTAAGATTGCTGCCGTATAGGTGTAAATAGGTGTCCAATACATAGGCGATCACCGGCCCATCTTTTGTTTCTCAAGTGCTTCCTGATACCTCCTGGAAATGTCTGCCTGGATCTCTCGCTGGTAAGGCGTCCACCAGGTCTTGATGAAGGTCAAAATCGCATCCACGTCCTTCTTCGTGAGTATTCCCTCGAAAGCCGGCATTTGCTGACGAAACCCCGGCTTCCCGTTGAGAGTCCACTCCTCAAGTTGAATATCAGGATGATGCCAGGTATGACCTTTCTCATTATGCGGCGATGTTCCGGGAATAGTCCTTTTGCCCTGTCGGTCTCCGTGGCAGGATTGGCAGTAGGTGGCGTACTGTTTGGCGCCCCTCGCAAGCGTCTCAGCCGAATCCGCCTGCCCGTAAGCCGTTGTAGCCAGGCCACAAATCGCAGCCAGGGCTGTAATGGTAGCGCGCTTAACAGCTATCTTCAGCATAGGCTAGCATCCTTATCACCATGTCATAGCGCATGATCAACGCCCTCATGAATAAAAAGGACAATCATCAGTCAAGAAAATGAGCTGCGTCCCCTTTTCCGTCCCGTTACTGTTTCTCCGCCAGTAATCTGCGGAAAAACTCCTTCGCATCGGGACTGTGCCATTCCCTGTAACCCATGACCTTACCCACAATCTCTCCTCTCTTGTTGACAATGGTAGTGGTCGGTAGGGACCAGGCCTGGTAAAGCTCGAAAACCTTTCCCTCGGGGTCCAACAGGGTTGTGAAAGTAAGCTTGTGCTTTTCAATAAACGTCTTAACCTGCTCGGGGCTTTCCTGGAAGTCAACCGCCAAAATCACTAGTCCCTTACTTCCGAACTCCTGATGAAGCTTCTCCATTGTCGGCATCTCAAGGATACAGGGCGGGCACCAGGTGGCCCAGAAATTCAGAAATACAACCTTCCCCCTCAGATCCTTAAGCCTTATACGTTTGCCGTTCAGATCTGCCAGGGTAAAATCCGGGGCGGGCACGTTCTCGCTGAGCCGCTGGATTTGTAGCTTCTTAAAAAGGTCCTCACCAGTAGCCTTGGGCTGCTCACGTTTGTGGAAAAAGCCCTCCGTAATGCCGGCAAACGCAGCCAAATACAGAAATGATAAGACCCATAATCCTACCAGGCCTCTTTTCCAGTGATTGGTTCCCATTTTTTTAATGGGGGCAGAACCATTCAGTTCCTGCCCCAGCGCAAAATTCAGTTAACAGGTTTTCTTTAGAGCAGTTTTTAGTTCGTCAGGTCCCGAAAAGATCAGAAAGGCTCGATCGCCGCGCATGCCTGCAGGGATCAACACAGGGGCGGCGTGATTCGGCCCGTTCGGCCCCGAGTCGGTCTTTATTCGAAGATTGAACTCTTTAAATTGGGAAGTTGAGCCGTCCTTAAGTTTGAAATTGTATATCCCGTTGCAGTACCCGACTGTTTTGACCTGATGGTCGGCGGGCGCGGCCTTTAGATCTACAATGCGCCCCTTATGGGCGAGAGCCAGACCCGTTCCGAGTAAAATTAAAGCAACGATCGTAAATATTTGCCTCATAGTTCCCTCCCAATAGCCGAAAGGCACAAGCAGATCGGTTAAGATGCCACTGCCGCTAATTTACCCTTTACCTCTTATCGTTTTTCAACATCCCCTTAAAAGACTCTTTAAAAACCGAAAGAGCTTAGAAGACCTCCCAAAAGTTTGCCTATAAGCCTAACCGGTGGGAGGCTGGGGCGAAAGCCAAACATGGCATAAATCCAGGTGGAACCGAGACCGCCTAAAACAGCCGTACCATACAGGAGGCCAACGAGAATTAAACCCTGCCGACGGCCAAAGAGCTGTATATAAGTCCTGATGTCCCTGGGGTGAATCGCGCTAGCCAGACAGAAACTGATAATGCCAGGGTAACCTAACCCATCCGTCTTAAAAAGTGCGTGAATCAATGGGAGGTTTCCAACCGGAGATAGCGAAGTTAGCATGGCTAACCCAGCACCGAAAAATGCATTGGTGAGGTCCGAGGGAAGCGTAGCATAGCCAAAGAGATCGGCAACCGTTACCCACCAATTCCGCAGGCCTGCGGCTAAGATAATCCCTCCCAGCACGATCCCCAGACCAAGAGATGGGGCAAAGCGCCAAATTTCTTGTCCGATAAACTTGAGGATCGCCAGCCAACCGTTAAGCGAAAAGAGCACCGCTTGCCAGGATCCAAATTCCGGTAGATCCATAGCCCTTTTGCGGCCCGACTTGTTCCTTGGAACAGCCTCGACTGTCTTGATCTTGATCCAATGGAGACTCAGAGCGACAATCCCGATCATGACCAGGGCACCCAAGACCTGGCCGGTAGCAAACTCCGCGCCCAAGGAAAGGGCAAAGATGGCCCAGAAGTGGACGGTCATGTTGCGGCTAGTAATTAGGAACACAAAGCCCAGGGAAGGAGAGACCCCTTGCTTGAGGAGATCAAGCATAGTGTTAATGCTTGTTTTTCTTCCGACGCTTCCAACTACTCCAAGTAC
>JAPUHZ010000128.1 GCA_027297485.1 Deltaproteobacteria bacterium | reverse complement strand
CACGGGTCAACCAGGAGATGATGAAGCGTGGAGTGGTGACCCGGGTTCGCGCAGATTCAATCTTCTTCGCTCCACCCCTGGTGATTACCGAAGCACAGGTGGACCGTCTGATCACAATCACCCGGGACTCAGTGAAGGCCGTGCTGGGCATCTAGCAAACAACCAATGATTCCACACCGAGACGGAAAATACTTTTTCAACTTCTCATTCCCTTACCCGCCCCATTCTCATATGTACTGAACGAGCCCCGATTCACCATCAAAAAAATAAAAATTGCCCTTAAAGGTAAAAAACCTTGTTGGCATGCGCCTGTTATGTTCAGTAAATTTCTCCGGACTTATGTCCGGGGATCTTCTAAGGTGTAATTAGATTTGCCGGGGATGGAAGAGCAGGCGAAGCTACCTTTTTCAGACCCTTGAGCTGAACCGGCAGAGATACAAGGTCTTTGGGATTGTGACCAACATGGATTGGGAGGTTTGCAACGCGATTACCTTGTCTCCGAACAGGTTGTAGCTGGTGAGGTTGAACATGGCGATACGTGGCCTTGCATCTGACAGTTTCAGGCATTAATATTTACCTGTTTTGAGCGTGCTTAACTTTATCAGCCTGGACGGAGAGATAGTGAAATGCCGATAAAAGTTGATACCAGCAAGTGTGACGGTTGCGGCATATGCGTGTATGACTGTGGTGCTGACGTATTCAGATTTACAGACAAAAGGGATCAGGTCTTCCCTTTCGGGAACAGATACTGCGTGAACTGTTTCTTGTGCGAGCTGGTCTGTCCTGAAGGTGCCATACAGGTTATTCTCCTGCCAAACAAGGAACGTAAGGTAGAATGAGCTTGTGAGCGATAACCTAAAAAAAATTGACTGTGACGTCCTGATCATTGGAGGAGGGTTAGCGGCGAGCATGGCAGCACTTGAGGCTGCAAAGCGTGGTATGAGAGTTACCTTGGTCGACAAAGGGCGGCTAGGTAGGAGTGGTTCAAGCCCAACTTCAGGAGGAGTCCCTCAGGCAGCCTTCGGTCATGCAGATCCTAGGGATAACACGGATGTACATTTCAAGGACACGTTAGTAGGCGGAGAGTTTATCTCTCAACAAAAGATAGTCCGAGCCATCGTCAATGAAGTTACTGATCGAATTATTGACCTGGAAGAATTAGGACTTCAATTCAAAAAGACAGAAGGTGGGCAAAAGTTCTACCAGGAGAAGAGGCTTGGAAGTTCATATGCCAGAAGCGTCCCCCCTATAGGGGGAAGTGTTGGGATGTTAGGTCATTTAAGAAAAGAGGTCTTCAATCGTGAAGTGGACGTGCATCAGTGGATAATGATCACGAGGTTGTTTAAAGAACAGGAACGCGTCATGGGTGCTCTTGGCTTCAATGTTCAAACTGGCGAATTTTGCCTTTATAAGGCAAAAGCCGTTGTTTTGGCTGCGGGAAGTGCTGTAGGTCTCCAAAAGTATACCAGTGCCAACTTCCAAACAACTGGGGACGCCTATCTGTTAGCCTTCAACGTAGGGGCCAAACTTGCCAACCTGGAATTTCTTGAATTTACATTGATCCCTGCACCCAACGGTATAGTAATCCCTATGGCTGGACTCTCGCCCTTCACCAGCAAAGGGGGAAGATTTTTTAACGCACTCGGTCAACGCTTTCTTGAGAAATATGACCCCGAAAGATTGGAAAACACAACCAGGGCTATTCTAGTGGGAGCTGCTTATAAGGAAATACTTGAGGGTAGAGGGCCGGTATACATCGACCCTTCTTATATTCCGGATGAGAAATGGGACATGGAGATCCAGTATGAATATTCACCTAAATTAAGCAAAGCGGGAATTAATTGCCGGTCCGACCGATTCGAGTGGGTCCCGGCACTCCACACTTTTCTAGGTGGGATGTTCATCAACGAGCGCTGTGAGACGGAAGTAAGTGGGCTTTTCGGTGCAGGAGAATCTGCCACCGGCACCCATGGTGCCAATAGACTATCCGGCAATGCCATTGCAAGTGCGTTCGTGCTGGGAACAAGAGCGGGGAAGTTCGCGTCACTCTTTGCCCGGGAGAATTCACCTGGTAGTGTCAACAAGAAGGAAGTTAATCAGGAAATAAACAGGATAGAGACATTTAAAAGAAACGAAGGTCTGGATCCCTACAAGGTTCTTGCAGAGATCAAGGATATTGCGTGGGAGAGCACTGGGGTTGTGAGAAACGGAAATGGACTGGAAGATGGGGCTAAGCGCTTCCAAGAGATAAAGGCGGATAAGGTGCCTAAAATAAAGGCTGAAGACATGAGGAGCCTGGTTAAGGCTATCGAATGTTCAAATCTTTCGTGGGTGGGGGAAATGGTTGCCCGTAGCGCGTTGACAAGAACCGAGTCGAGGGGGCAACACCAGCGAGAAGATTACCCAACTCAAGATAACAAAAAATGGCTGAATTGGGTTGTGATTTACAAGGAGAGAGATAAGGTCGCACAAAAAATTGAACCTATTCCATTCGAAGATGTTGAATTAAAACCTCCGCTATGAATTTGGAACGAGTACAGTAGGCTGACATAAATGGTGAGTAGCAAATACTATCCCGCACCGGTTGAACCTCTGCGAGGCCCGGACTTATTCACTAGAGAAGTTAGGCAATGACTAACGATCTACCGAAAACCATGACCGTCATCGAAGTTACCGAGGCAGGTGGGCCTGAAGTGCTCAAGCCGTCAATCCGGCCTGTACCACAAGCGCGGGCAGGTGAAGTCTTGGTCAAGGTGGCGGCGACCGGTGTCAACGGGCCGGATCTCTGGCAACGGCGGGGATCGTATCCGGCACCGCCGGATGCCTCGGATTTGCTGGGTCTGGAGATTGCTGGACCCATCGTCGCGCTCGGTGACGGCGTCAAGGACTGGTCTGTCGGCGATAATGTCTGCGCCCTTACTAATGGGGGTGGTTACGCCGAGTACTGCAGAGTTGACGTGCGCCATTGCCTGCCCATTCCGAAAGGGCTGAGTTCGACTGAGGCCGCGGGACTCCCCGAAACCTTCTTTGCGGTCTGGAGCAACGTCTTCATGACGGTAGGTCTGAAGGCTGGCGAGAGCTTTCTCGTTCACGGCGGTGCGGGCGGCATCGGCATCACAGCGATTCAACTCGCAAAGGCCTTCGGTGCGCGTGTCTTCGCGACCGAAAGTCCGGACGAAAGATGTGAGGCGTGTAAGAAGCTGGGCGCCGACCGAGTGATCAACTACAACAAGGAAGACTTCGTTGAGGTGGTCAAGCGTGAGACCCCCAACCGGGGCGTCGACGTCATACTGGACATCGTGGGCGGCGATTATATTCAGAGGAACATCGCGGCAACGACGCACGACGCACGCATCATCCACCTCGCATTCGCCAAGGGGTCTAAGGTTGAGGTGAATATGATGCCGGTAATGCTGAAGAGGCTTATCCTCACTGGTTCGACGCTGCGTAGCCGCAGCCCTGAGAACAAGGCGCAGATCGCCGGTGAATTGGGAAAACAAGTCTGGCCGCTGATCGAAGAGGGCAAGATCAAGCCGGTTATTCACACGACCTTTCCGCTCACCGATGCTGCCGAGGGCCACCGGTTGATGGAAAGCGCCACCCACGTCGGCAAGATTATGCTTGTGGTGTGACGCAGCGAAGAATTAATCTGTACCAGCTGTGGAGCTTGCATTCACTGTTGTCCTGCTCACGTTATTCGCGTGGATCAGGCGTCGGATTAGAGGAAAAACGGTGTGGTGATTGCTGGCCAACATGGCGAATGTAGCAAGGAGGAGCCTAAACTCTAGGGTATATTCACTTGATCCCGTAGCCCATGAGTTGTGTTGTTGCTAGTTTCTGTTCATCAAGCCTCATCAAGAATCACTGCTAGATTGAAAACAAACCCGTTCCCGTACCACAAGTAAGGTTTTGATTGGCAAGCATTTTGGTCCAGCACAGAGATTGACAGAGGGCCCGGCTATTAGAACACCATGCACTAGACTTATGGTTACGGATGCGTTCGCTTAAATTCCCAGGCTCGTGGGGAGGCACTTCGACAAAGACAGTAAGGGGGCCTTATAATCTCAGGCTTTTTAAGTAATCATAGGAGGATTTCATAATGGCCGAAGACGTTAATGCACGGATTGACGACTTTGTTTCGAGGACTCGGGAGATGACCGGTAAGGAAGTTAGGGAAAGGGAGCCGTGGAACAGCGAGGCCTCGGCGGACGCTATTCGCCACTTTGTTTATGGCATTGACGACGGTAATCCCCTTTGTCTGAACCCGGAATATGCGGCCAATAGCCGCTACGGAAAGCTTGTAGCCCCGCCGCCATTCCCGAAGCGGCGGATAGTTGTGGTATTCCCTTAATCAATGTCGCGCATGGGGGTTGGATCATGACTCTTATCATCGGGAATGAGGACGTGCAAAAGCTTTTCACCATGGACGTCTGCATTGCCGTGCTCGAAGACGGTTACAAAGAGTTGGCGCTGGGTCGCGCAGCGAATTCACCTCGGATGGATATGCTATTCCCCACTCGCGACCCGAACACCTTTTATAAATTCAAATGTATTCAGGGTGGTATCCCGAAGCTGGGTGTAGTCGGCCAGAGAACTCAGTCCGACTTGGACCACTTTTATGAGGAAGGTGGGATCATGAAACTGGCTGACCACCGTGAGAGATATCCCAGCAATGTGTTTCTTTACAGTATGGATACTCTGGAGCTATTGGCTATTGTCCATGATGGGCAGCTTCAAAGAATGAGGGTGGCGGGGATGTGCGCTGTTGCGGCTAAATATCTAGCGGCAAAAGATGCCCAGGTATTGGGTCTGTATGGGGCTGGGTTCCAAGCCACAAGTATGATTAGGGCGATGTGTTCGATTAGACCGATTAAAAAAGTAAGGGTCTACAGTCCAACTGTAGAACGTTGTCGAAGCTTCTGTGAGGAGATGAGCGTGAAGCAGGGAATCGAGGTCAAACCAATGGATAAACCTGATCAAGTACCCAAAGGAGCAGAAATAGTTGTCTGTGCAACCAATGCGGTGACTCCCGGAGGGGTATGCAAGGGGGAGTGGTTGGAGCCTGGGACACATCTAACGTGTATTAAGTATCGAGAGTTTGATGGCGATGCTTACGGTATAAGTGACAAAATATTTCATACCAATTTGACCGAAGATCTTTTGCACTTTTATGGTCTTTACACCCCGAAGGGGCTTAAGGTCCCTGAGCGGAGCAGCCGTGCTGAGGGAGGCGATCGAGACTTCTACAAGACCTATCGGGAGAAGATGTACAGTCTGGAGGATCTGCTAGTCGGAAAAGTAAAGGGCCGAGAAGCTTCGGACGAGATCACCATGTACATGAAGGGCATGGGGACAGGGACAGAGTTCACTGCAACTGCGAAGAAGGTCTACGATTTGGCCCGGAGCGGTGGCTTGGGGAGGGAGATCCCTGGAGAATGGTTCAGCCAGGTTACCCATCCCTCCTGGGGCAGGTAGTTGAGAAAACTGGGGCCTTGCCATAGACGAGGGAGTGTTTGAAGGGGGTAACGTTATGGGAGCAGAGCTGAGTAGAATTCCAGATCGCTGGGATTTGGAAACAGATGTTGTAATAGTTGGATTTGGCTTCGCCGGCGGTGTGGCAGCAGTGGTCGCAAGTGATATGGGGGCACGGGTAATGATCTTAGAAAAGATGCATCATCCGGGAGGGATTTCTATTATCGCCGGAGGGGGAATTGCCACAGCCGTTGATGCACAAAAGGCCTTTCAATACCTCCAGCATACCAATGCTGGGCGCACACCGGACGACGTGCTTTGGGCCCTTGCCAAGGGCATGACGGAGATGCGGTCCTTTGTCGCAGAGCTGGTGCAAGATACGCCATTTGAAATTGAGGAACAACGTCATGGTGGAACCTACCCATTTCCTGGGGCCGATGGTTTGGATGGATTTAAGATAGCGCCAATGAAGGGCTATGAGGGCTTCGGCTGGGCGAAGGGGTTACGCGGAGGCGCACGTCTTTTTAAGGTTCTTCTTGACAATGTTGAGGCTCGAAAAAACATCGATGTCCATCTTTCGACGCCGGCTAAGCGTTTAATTCGACATCCGGATCACGGCATCGTCGGACTGTATGCGGAGCAGGCGGGCAGACAAATTACGATCAAAGCGAGAAAAGGTGTAATTCTTGCTTGCGGGGGATTTGAGAACAACGACGAAATGAAGCGAAATTACTTTGAAGCTACGCCTGTGTATACAGTATTTCGCGGGAATACGGGTGATGGAATCAAAATGGCCCAGGAGATGGGGGCAGCCCTATGGCATATGTGGCATTTCCACGGTGCGTACGGGTTCAAATACCCCGAGTTTCCTTTGGCTTTTCGGCATTGCTTTAGGGGTCCGCGCAAGGAGGACGCTCTAATGCCCTGGATCACAGTAGATAAGTACGGACGTCGTTTTATGAACGAATATCCACCAGCGGTACAAGATACAGGAGCTCGCCCTTTGGAATTCTACGATGCTGACAAGCAAGAGTTTCCCCGGATACCAGCCTATCTTATCTTTGACGAGAAAGGCCGCAGACTCGGTCCCATCGGTCAGCCAACGTTTCACGACAATGAATTTAGCTACGAGTGGAGTGAGGACAACCTAAAAGAAATTGAGAGAGGTTGGATCCGGAAGGGGGATACGCTGAGAGACATTGCCGCCATGATTCCCATGGACGAGGCCACCTTGATAAGGACGGTGCAGGACTGGAATTCGACTTGTGTGAATGGTGGGGAGGATTTGTTTCATCGCCCTCCTGGAACCCGAATGGCGATCGACACCCCTCCATACTACCTGGCGGAAGTGTGGCCGATTGTTAACAATACTCAGGGGGGGCCCGTGCACAATGCCGAGCAGCGAATACTCAATGTCCACGGCGATCCCATCGAACGACTCTTCGCATCCGGGGAGTGCGGATCCTCGTTTGGGCACTTATACTTGGAAGCTGGAAATATAACGGAGTGCTTCGTCACAGGCAGAATCGCTGGTCGGAATGCTGCAAGCCTGAACCTGTGGAGTGAATAACCAAGGGCAAGTTTGAGAATGATCGATAGAGCGAATTCCCCTCCGAGGGATGGTTCGGGAAAATTCCATGAACTGCTTTGCTGGATAGTGATGCTGGTGCAAAAAATAATACTTGAGAGAATCTGCGAGCAGTTCTCCTTGATCAAGGCTAAGAGGGAAATAGAGGGAAGTGATGCGCTCAAAGACGTTTCCTTCATCAAGGCGGCCAGCCGCTAAGCAAACAAATCGCCCTCCTCCCCTCAAGGGAGTAAGCAAGGGATAAGGGGCATGGTAGAGGGGGTGGGAAGGGTCGCTCTACAGACTCAGCGTTGAGGCGGCAAACAGATCCTCCACCGCGAAGCGAGTAGGAGTCAGCCCCTGCTCGTAGGCATAATCAAGAAAGGTCTCGACAGTCTTCCGGTCTTCCCGGACTGAATAAATCCACGGGTCTCGTGGGTTGTTTCTCGTCACACACATCACTCGCTTTTGGTCATTGGTGAGGGATTGCCACCACTGCCGTTCTTCCTCTGCTAGTACGTACCTTAGTGGCGTGTTTGGGTCCCGTGCCCCCACGTCCCTGGCCTCCACGAAGGCCTGGTGGAGTGCTCGGGGCAAATCGGGAAATCGTGAGACTATGTCTGTCCATAGGACAACTGTGTGCATGATTGGAAACATCTCGGTCCGGGTGTAATAGTCTACCTCCAGTTGCCTTGTATCCTCTCCTAATATCCGGTTGATACCTGTGCTGCTCTGTATCGTAGAGGCCTCGATCATCGCATCCAGGTTGCCCTGCATGAGAAGAGTCTTCAGGCTCTTGCCTGGAGGGATTGTCTCGACAACAAGGCTCTGCCGGACGTCCGGTCGCAGCGGAACGTCAATGGCGACAACCCACGTGATCGAGTCAAGTGGTATCCCGTACTCGTGCTGCAGCAATGCACGTACCCAGACGCCGGCAGTTAGATTTAGTCGTCTCACTCCGACCCGACGACCAACCAGATCTTCGGGATGCTCAATTCCGGCTCCCTTGCGGCAGAAGAGGTACGCCTGGCGGAAACGGCGGTAGTGGAAAACGGGAATGGCAATTAGTGGCGCACCCGCTGCTCGGGCGGAAAGATAAGGGGCCATTCCCATCTCGGAGATGTCGAAGGATCTGTCGATCAACATGCGTTGGTTTCGGGCATGCTGGCAATCAGGAAGCATCCCCTGCTTTGGAAAAGGATCCGGTATGACTTGAAGACGAAACCCTTTCGGTTGGACGCGTCCGTCAAGGAGGGGGCGGGTACGTCTATACTCGCCACAGGAAATGGTTAATTTACGTTGCACTGTATAGTCCTTTCTCGGCCCTTACCAATTTGGCGACCCCGTTTCGGGATGGCACGTCAAGTCTGAACCGGAAAATTGAGGACTGGTCTCCGCACTTAGAATTTTATAAGGGGATGGCTCGCCAAACTAAAGGCCCTAGAATTTCGATCACCGGATATGGTAGCAGGTTCATTATCTGGATTGAAGATATCTAGAGTAGATCCACCGAGCGTAAGTGCCTAAGTCTAAGAAGCATCCAATAGCAAAAGACCTGCGCACACATCTCGCACTGTTGAGAGAACACTTTCCCGGTGAGATTTACAATGACATTTAGTGCAAAGCGCTAAGGTAATCAGCGCATGCATTTCTGACTTGACAACGGTGCCTATGAAGCGTTAGTCGTAGACCGCAATGTAAATGGAGGAAGCAAATAATTAAGATAAGGGGGATACCATGAAGATGATATTTTTACGCTTGGTTAAGCTTGTGATTTGCCTTGTCCTTGTTACCGCCATCTCAAGCACAGCTTTTGGGGAAGAGTTCTATAAAGGCAAGATAATCCAATTCATCGTTGCCTATTCGCCCGGTGGAGGTTACGATACCTACACTCGGGCCATTGCGCGCCATATCGGCAAGTACATCCCTGGAAATCCCACCGCCATTGTCCAGAACAGGACTGGTGCGGGTGGCCTCATTGCTGCCCACTACATTTACGACAGGGCTCAACCGGACGGATTAACTGTGGGAATTTGGAATAGCTCCTTCGTCTTGCATCAGGGGCTGGGCTCGAGAAGGGTAAAATTCGACGCCCGACGGTTTGGCTGGATCGGCGCTCCCGTCACAGGAGAGCCCAGCTGTTCCGTTATGGGGTTTACCGGCCTCAAGACACTCGACGATATCCTGAACTCAAAGACCCCTATTAAGATGGGTGTCTCGGGCGTGGGGACCGGCCTCGAGCTGCCGCAGCTCCTAAACATGGCCTTCGACCGCCCCGTATTCAAAGTAATTCGTGGCTACAAGGGCACCGCCCCGGTCCGCCTAGCCATGCAGTCAAGAGAGGTGGACGGCCTCTGCATGGCCTTTGAGTCGGCAAGGGTAGTAGCTAGGTCTATGCTGGACGCGAAGGGGGATGACAAGATGATCCCGTTCCTTATTCACGGCGACGCGCAAGACCCAGAGGTTAGGGATATTCCCAGGATCAAGGATGTTGTCAAGGGTAAGGGGAATCAGGCTATGCTCAACGCCTGGCTGCAAACGTACAACTTTCAGAGGCCGATGTCGTTACCTCCCGGGACACCTAAAGAACGGTTAAACATCCTGCGTAGGGCTTTCAAGGCCACTCTGGAAGATCCAGTATTCTTGGCGGATGCTAAGAAGTCCAAGCTAAGTATACAATATGTGTCCGGGGAACAGATTGAAAAGTACATTGATCAGATGTTGTCAATTTCTGCGACGACAAAAGAGCGTCTCAAGTGGATTGTGCCTAAGTAAAAGGCGAAACGGTAGCCTTTCCCGTGATCGAGTACCTTGACGCACTCTATGCGGGCCTGACCCACATCCTGCCTTTTACAAGCCAGGGCCAACAATCCTTCCTGTTCATGCTTGTGGGGATTGCCATTGGCTTTGTAGTAGGAATCCTTCCTGGGCTGGGGGGTGCCGCGACCCTGGCCCTAATGCTCCCTTTCATTTACAAAATGGATCCCACCACGGCCTTTGCCTTCCTCCTCGGCTCACACGCGGTCACTAGCACTACCGGTGACATTACTTCGGTACTCTTTGGCGTTCCCGGCGAGGGAATCACGGCAGCGACCATCGTTGATGGACACCCTATGGCCAAGAAGGGGGAGGCGGGCCGCGCCCTTGGAGCAGTCCTGATGAGCTCCCTGGTAGGTGCCATCTTTGGCGCCTTTGCCCTGGCCTTGGCTATACCTATCGTAAAGCCTCTGGTTCTCTCCATAGGCTCGCCGGAGTTCTTCATGCTCAGCATGCTGGGAATTACCTTTGTTGCCACCCTGAGCGGGGGGAATCTCCTCAAGGGCCTTACGGCAGGCGGCTTTGGTCTGGTTCTTGCAATGGTCGGCGCTGATCCCATCGCAAATACATCTCGTTATACCCTTGAGGTGATCCTCGGGGAACGGAATTCGCTCTTCTTGCTGGACGGAATCTCTCTTGTGGCAGCGACTGTGGGACTCTTTGCTATTCCGGAGATTATCGATCTGGCGGTTCAGGGGACCAGCATCGCCCGTGAGCGGACAGGCAAGCTAGGCGGTGTTTTGGAGGGCGTCAAAGACACCTTTCGCTACTGGAAGTTGGTGTTGCGCTGCAGCGCCATCGGCGCCTATATCGGCCTGATCCCAGGGCTGGGGGGCGGCCCTGCCCAGTGGGTGGCTTATGCCCATGCTGTACAGAGCTCACCGGATAAGGACCGCTTCGGTAAAGGCGCCATAGAGGGAGTCTTGGGGCCCGGGGCAGCTAACAATTCCAAGGAGGGGGGGGCCCTGATCCCCACCATTGCCTTCGGAGTCCCGGGCAGTGTGGGAATGGCGATCCTTCTTGGGGCCTTCATCATTCAAGGAATCGCACCAGGCCCAGACCTGCTGGATCCGGCCAAGCACCTTTCGCTCACCTTCTCGTTTGTTTGGATCATTGTCGTTTCTAATATTATCACGGTTGCCGTCTGTTTCCTCTTTCTCAACCAGCTAGCAAAAATCACCTATGTGAAGGGAACTTACCTAATCCCTTTCTTACTCCTGCTTATCTACCTTGGAGGCTTCGCCGTCAAGAATAGCTTCGGTGATATGGTGGTTGTGCTCTTATTCGGAGCACTAGGATGGTTCATGGTCCAACTTGATTGGCAGCGACCACCCTTGCTTCTGGGGCTGGTTTTGGGGGGGCTGGCAGAAAATAACCTTTTCATCACCACCAACATCTATGGGGCCGCATGGCTCGCCCGCCCCGGGGTTATTCTCCTTCTGCTGTTTATTCTCGGCGCTCTCTTCTATCCTCTGTTCCAGGCGCGACAGAAGAGACAGCAGCAGGGCGATGTTAGACCGGAGGCGGCCCCCGCCCAGGCCCCCGAGGCGGCAGGGCTGATCGCAGCCGGTAGTCCCTTTGTTCGTACCCTGTTTGCACTTTTCTTTGTAGCAGTATTCGCTTATGTGCTTCGCGAGGCCTTCTTCGGCTATGGCAAGGTGGAAGAGTCAGCTGCGCTCTTCCCCCTGATCATCGGGTTTCCCAGCCTGGCGCTGGCTCTTTTGGCGTTCGGCCAGGAGCTGCGAAAATCCACGCATAAGGCAGCAATCCAACCCAGTACCCCAGAGCTTGGAGCCTTTGTTGAGCCGGCCATAGCCCGCCGCCGGACTGCCTCCATCGCAGGTTGGATCGTGGGGTTCTTTCTGGCCATCTGGTTTCTAGGGTTCACGATCGCGGCTGCAGTGGCCACTTTTCTATTTCTTAAGGTTGGCGAGAAAGAGAAGTGGCTCATAAGTATTCTCCTGACTGTTGGTGCCTGGGCTTTTTTCTACGGGCTGTTCGACTACGTGCTCCACCTCCCTTTCCCCAAAGGGGAGCTCTTTCTCTGGCTGAATTGAGGGATCGCGAGCAATGTAATCAGAATTTCGTGCGGCTTCGGTCTGACAATAGAGGGAGAGATGGCAAAGGATCTGCGTTCGTTTTTGTCGTATCTTGAGACACATATGGCGGAGTCCCTAAGTTATGTAGATCGAGAGGTCGATCCGCGCTTCGAGGCCGTAGGAATTCTAAGCAAACTGGAAAATTAGACGTGGATATGCATACCTCTTTCAACAAAAAGGAGTAGTTGTGGTCAACTCGTATACGACAACCCGAAAGTGGGACTTGGAGACGGATATCCTGGTGGCAGGCTGTGGATACGCAGGGGCCGCGAGTGCGATCTTCGCTCATGATGCTGGGGCTCAGGTCGTCCTCTTGGAAAAAATGCCGAACCCGGGCGGCATCTCTATCTTGTCAGGCGGTTTTGCAGTTATCTGCGAGGATTCCAAAGAGGCCTTCACGTATCTCAAGCATACCTGCGGGGGTCGCACCGGGGATAATGTGCTTTCGGCTTTCGCGGAGGGAATGATGTGGCTTCCCGATTTTTATCGGGAGCTGGTCAAGGTAAATGGGGCGGAGCTAGTCGAGATGCGCCACCGGGGGGCCACGTATTCACTCCCTGGTCGAGAAACCTTTGGAGAGATTTATATCACCGCCATTCCCAAGTATACAGGGTTTCCCTGGATCACCGGGTTACGTGGAGGCGGCCGCCTATTCAAAGTCCTTTATGATAACTTGAGCGCCCGTAGGATCAGCGTGCAATGCGGGACTTCAGTGAGGCGTCTCCTTACGGATGGTGTGGGGGAGGTGATCGGGGTGGAAGCCCACCGGAATGGCAAGCAGCTTTCCATCAAAGTGAAAAAGGGTGTGGTTCTGGCTACTGGGGGTTTCGAGTTCGATGAGTCATTTAAGGACCAATTTGTGCAGGCAAAGCCGCTCTTTGGCCTCTACCGGGGAAATACCGCCGACGGGATTCGCATGGCCCAGCAAGTTGGCGCAAGGCTCTGGCATATGTGGCACGTCCACTCCGGCTATGGGTTTAAATACGATGAATTTCCTATCGCCTTCCGGACTATGATCTCTGGGACTCGTAAGCCAGATCGGATTATGCCCTGGATACTCCTGGACAAACAGGGGAACCGATTTATGAACGAGTACCCTCCTGCTATTCAAGACACTAGCATCCGGTCCCTTGAGTACTTTGATCCCGAGATTCAGGACTATCCACGAATCCCCTGCTACCTGATCTTCGATGAGAACGGGCGAGGTATAGACCAGATCGGCTTTTGCCCCATCAATGACCCGGAGGTCTCCTATACGTGGAGCAAAGACAACAGCGCCGAAATTAATAGGGGCTGGATTAAACGGGGAGAGACCCTTTCTGAGTTGAGCAGGGTGCTAGGCCTGAACCCGGATCTAGTTCAGCAGAGTGTCGGTCGCTGGAATCATATGTGTGAGAAGGGGAAAGATACAGACTTCTGCCGGTTGCCAGGAACGATGGTCCCCATAAAGGAGCCCCCTTTTTATGGAATGCAGGCCTGGCCTGTTGTTAGCAACACACAAGGAGGCCCCGAGCATAATGCCCGGCAGCAAATTCTAAATATCGAAGGGAAACCCATCCCCCGGCTCTATTCTGTCGGTGAACTAGGAAGCCTCTTCGGCCACCTCTATCTAGAGGCGGGGAATATCTCGGAGTGCTTTGTGGGGGCCCGCATTGCTGCGGAGCATGCTTGGGAACAGGGTTCCTCATAACAGGGTGCACCTCACCGGGCAGGGACTTGTTAGAGTCTCAACCGGATGAGGTTGCACGTGGTAGCGGATATCAGTCAAAGCTAGATTTGTTTGTAAAAACCTCGGTACAAGATCAATCACCTGGAACTAGTGTCAATCTCCAATAGGGGCCAGAATTTTACGCAAACCACTATGGCTAACCTTCGGATAACTCTTGCCTGTGATCATTACGACCCAATTTGGCCGCTCAAAACCGGGTCTGTGAAACCGGATGGGATCAATCTTCAGGTCCTCTTTTTAGTCCTATCAGTGACGACCCAAGTTACAGATACGACTGGAGCGAAGACAATTCCACTGAGATCGAAAAGGGCTGGATTAAAAAAGGGGATAGTGTAGAAAAGTTGGCTGAGCAGATCAACGTAAACCCTACTGCTCTCGTGGGGACCTTAAAGAGATGGAACGAAATTTGTGAGAAGGGCGAAGACCCTGACTTCCTTCGTTTTCCCAAAAGCTTGTTCCCCATTTCCAAACCACCCTTTTATGCGGCGGAGGTATGGCCAATTGTCACAAACACGCAGGGGGCTTTGGCCCACGATAAGGAACAGAGGGTCCTCGATACTTATAATAAGGTGATACCCCGGCTATATGTTGCTGGCGAGATGGGGGGGATATTCGGGCATCTGTACCTCAATTCGGGTAACAATTCTGAGGCGTTCATCACAGGCATAGGTGCGGCTAGAAATGCCGTTCAGGAAAGCCCGTGGGATAGCGGCACATAGATTTGCCATTGATCCGAGAGAGGAAGTAGAGGTGGCTACACTGGTTACGGGAGGAACGGGGTTTGTAGGGATCCACGTGATGCGCCAATTGGTAGAGCAAGGCGAGACAGTTGTCTCTGTTTCCACGAGTGGTTCTCTTGATGATGTAGCTCGACAATTTTTGGGAAACCTAGTTGAGCGAGTCATCTGT
>JAPUHZ010000127.1 GCA_027297485.1 Deltaproteobacteria bacterium | reverse complement strand
GCTCGGGACTTACTACTTCAAAGAACTTCTGCAACGTTACTCAAACAATTGGATCAAGGCGATCGCCGCTTACAATGCCGGCGAAAACGCCGTAGCTCGGTGGGAAAAACAGATCTTGACAGCAGACGAAGAGGAATTTATCGAGAGGATCCCTTACGGGGAGACCCGCCTTTATGTTAAGCTCGTCCTGCGCAATCACCTGAACTACAAGAGGATTTACAACAGCCGAAGATGAGAAAACAGCCCGGGCACAAAATAGCTCTGATCGGGATTACCCCCGACATCAGAACAAATAAAGTAAGCCCTTCCGGTAGTAAGGGCTAGTGAGCACACATGCCTTTGCAGATATTTGATCCTGCCAACTACACCTTTAGCCTATATGCTATCCCGACCTTCGCGACTGGGGCAGCGATCCTATTCCTGGGGTTGTTGGTCCTCGTCCACGAGCGAAGATCTCCGGTGAGTGTTTTGTTTTTCTTGGTCACGCTGACCACCGGAATTTGGCTCTTCGGCACCTCTTGGGCGTACTGCTCAACTAACGAAAAAGCGGCCCTCTGGTGGTTAAAGGCAGCGCATCTTGGCATGATCTTCATTCCAGCTTTGATCTACCACTTTACGGTGACAACGATGCGAGTCTACCAGCGGTGCAAAAAGCCTGTGTGGATCAGTTGGATGCTTTCCGCGCTCTTTTTCGCAGCCGTTGTGGGGACCGACACATTCATCGGCGGGCTGAATCACTATGGGTGGGGCTACTATTCGAAGTATGGGTGGCTGAGCATCCCCTTCCTCATATTCTTCCTCGTCATGGTGGTTGCGAGCTTGCGTCACTACTGGATAGAGTACCGCAAGGCAGATCCAGGAATACACAAGGCGAGGAGCCAATCGTTAATGATCGCCTTTTCCGTCGGCTGTGTCGGCTCGTTCGACTACCTTGCCGCCTACGGAGTACCGCTCTACCCTTTTGGTTACCTCCCAGTATTTGCCTTTCTCGTGATGACGGCCCGAGCGATCTGGAGCTACCGGCTAGCAGATATCACCTCAGCCTTCGCCGTAAAAGAGATCATCAATGCTATGGCCGATGCGCTTTTCGTTCTGGACCACGACGGGGTGGTGCGTATCGTAAATCAAGCGGCCTGCCAACTGCTTGGGAAAACTGAAAGGGAACTGGTGGGAGCGCCCATCACAACGATCACCAGCGCAATCTCCACACCCGAGCGACTCGACACGCTGATGCTTGGCGGCTCCATTCGGGATTACGAAATCAGCCTACCCGCCAGGCAGGACGGGATCACTACACTGAGTGTATCCTCCTTTGTCATCTGCGATCAAAACCAGCAACCAGTGGCTACCCTGTGCATCATGAGGGACAGCACCGAGCGGAAACGGGCCGAGGGGCAAATTCAACACCACCGTGAGCGTCAGGCTGCGCTATATGATATCGACCTGGCCATCATCTCGACTTTGGATCTCCGCGTGGTCCTGGATATCCTGCTGGAAAAAATCAATGATCTCCTCGTGTATTCCCATGCCGCTAGCGTCAGCTTAATCAACAGGGACACTGGAGAATTAGAGCCCATAGCCGCTCAGAATTTTGACGAAGAGGAATGGAAAACAGAAAAATTGAAATCCGGGCGCGGTCTGTCCAACATAGTGTTCGAAACCAAGGCTCCTATGATGGTTCGTAACGCCCAAACAGATCCCCGAACTCGGGACCCTCAGTTTTTCCGCAAACATGGTCTGGTCTCTTACCTCGGAGTCCCACTGACCGCTAAAGGCGAGGTTCTGGGGGTGCTTTCCCTCTACACGAAAGAGGAGCACGAACTAAGCAACGAAGAGATAGATTTCCTCACTACACTGGCAGGCCGGGCTGCCATAGTGATTCACAATTGCCAACTCTATGAGCAGACCAAAAACCAGGCAATTGAGCTGGAGAAGACCAATCGAACGAAGTCAGAGTTTCTGAGCATCATGTCACACGAGCTTAGGACACCGCTTGCCACTATCATGGGTTATACGAGAACGGTGCAGGATAAGATGTTAGGGTCGATCAACCAAGAGCAGGAGTGGGCCTTGGGGAAGGTCACAAAGCACTCCCATGAACTACTCACCATGATCAACAGCATCATGGAGGCAACCAAGATTGAGGCTGGGGGGATCACAGTGGAAAGTCAAGCTGTGAATCTAGGTGATTTCCTCAATGACCTTACATTGGCCTATGAGATTCCTTTCTCTAAAGAACTGACCCTGACCTGGAACTATCCCCCTGACCTGCCGACCTTGCATACTGACAAGGGCAAGCTCAGGCAAATTCTTCAGAATCTTATCAATAACGGTATCAAATTTACGGAAAAGGGTAATGTAACCCTATCGGCCAGCTATTTTCCAGGAGCAAAGACAGTGGAGTTCAAAGTTTCGGATACGGGGATAGGCATCCCCAGAGAGACGATCCCTGTTATTTTTGATAGGTTTCGCCAACTCGATAGCTCTGTAACTAGATCCTATGGCGGTGTGGGATTGGGGCTTTATATTGTCACGACATTTACCAACATGCTTGGAGGAAAAATTGAGGTAGAAAGCGAGCCGGGCAAAGGCTCGACCTTTACCGTCACCTTCCCACTAAACCTTGAAGAAGTCAGGGCGCAAGAAGATCTTTCAGCATCTCCAGTTGCTTCAAAAAATAACAAACCATAGGGCCACTCGCCCTTTTTTTTCCACGCCTCATGCGGCAACATTTCTCCTCCCCTAAGGGTACTTTTGTAGCACGTGCCGGGCGATCACCATGCGCATCACTTCAGAGGGACCTTCGGTGATCAGGCGGCTACGCTGATCGCGGAACCATTTTTCCAAGGGCAGATCCGTCGTCAGGCCTATGCCTCCGTGAATCTGGAGTACACGGTCCACAACGCGGAAGGACATCTCGTCGACGTAAAGCTTCACCATATAGGCCTCGTTGCGCATATCCTCGCCCTGATCATTTTTCCACGCTGCGTGATAGACCATCAAACGGGAGGCGTGAAGCTCCACGTAAGAGTCGGCCAGCATCCACTGAATCGCCTGTCTCTCCGACAGGGGTTTACCAAAAGTCACTCTCTGTTTGGCATATCTCGCGCCCATCTCAATGCACCGTTCCGCTACCCCCAAGGCCCGCGCCCCGTGCTTCAGCCGACCCACACCCAACCACTTCTGTGCCAGCTCAAAACCTTCTCCCTCTTTACCCACGAGACTTGTTGCCGGCACTTTGCAATCTTCAAAGACCATCTCGCACAGCTCATCACCCATCATGGTTTTGTACTTAGCCGTTATGCGACACCCGGCCGTGTCCAAGTCCACCAGAAAACAGGAGATCCCGCCCCGCGAACCTTTACTGGGATCCGTAACCGCCATCAGTTGAGCGAAATCGCTCTTGTCTGCGCCAGTGATGAAGCGCTTCACTCCGTTGATGACATAAAAGTCGCCTTGGCGCACGGCGCGGGTGCGCATGGAACCTGGGTCGGAGCCCGCATCCGGCTCGGTCTGTGCCAGGCAGCATCTCTTCTCTCCTCTAAGGACTGGGTAGAGATAGCGTTCTTTCTGCCCGTCGTTCAAGGCATAGAGGATCGGCCTCACCTCTGGGCCCAATATGCCCTGGCCGCGTGACGGCACGGCCGCAGTCCTGGCCATCTCCTCCCAAACCGTCACTCGTGCGAGCAGCCCTAGTCCAACCCCGCCGTACTCCTGTGGAACATCAAGCAGCCAAAGTCCCATCTCCCGAGTTTTTTTCTCCAGCCTTTCCCGGATTTCGGACTTCAGCTCGTTTCCCTCGCAGCTATGCATCTCGATCGGGATCAGCTCCTGGTCCACAAAACGCCGAACCGTTTGCTTAAGCATCTGGAGTTCTTCAGGTAGATTGAAATCCATTTTTTAAGCCTAATTTTTATCCCACTTGTAGCTGTTAAGCCCCGGCCTCATCTTTCCCTTCTTGAACTGATCGACTCCCTTTTTCCATGTCTTCCCCGCAACATAATCGAGCTCAGCCGACTTGGCCGTAGCCCAAGCATAGCCCTCCTCGTAGTTGAACCTTTTCCCGTATTTGTAGGTCTCCTTGGCGATGCGCAAGACCTCAGGGTGTTTGGCCTTCAGCTCTGAGGCCAGGTCGTAGACCTCTTTCATCAGTCTTGAGCGCGGGACGGAATAGTTGACAAACTTCATTGCCGCAGCCTGTTTGCCATCAAACTTGCGTCCTGTGAGAATATAGAAGAGGGCATCCCGAGGATGCAAGAGATCGGTGACATCTTTGGTGACCATCCCCCCGGGAATCTTGCCAAAGTTGACCTCGCTCAGCCCAAAGATCGCCTCATCCGCAGCGATCACAATATCGCAAGCGGCAACGATGGAAAAGCCGCCGCCAAAACACCAGCCATTCACTGCCCCGATAGTAGGCTTGGGAAAAAGTCTCAGCTTATAGCTGCGCCATTGGACCGCGGCCTCACGCGCCCTTTTGCGTGCCTTGGAATTATCTTCGATTTCGAGGAAATACTCCTTCAGATCCTGGCCGGCGCAAAAACTATCTCCTGACCCCGTCAAGACCAAAACCCTAACGCCATCGTCCTCTTCGAGATCGCTTAAAACCTCGAGCATTTCCAGGTGCATCTGAGGATTCATAGCGTTTTTCACCTTAGGTCTATTCAAGGTAATGGTGGCAATCTTATCCTTTTTCTTGAGCAAAATAGTTTTGAACCTTGTCATAACTCACTCCTTTCCTAACGGCTCAGGGTGAGTATCCTATTACCACGGGAGCAAAGGACAAGAAAAGAGCTGCGAACAAGCATTGACCTTTCAAAGAGCTCTGTGGTAAGCGGGAGCAGCATAGGTGAGAGAGTAATGAGGCTCATGAAGGATGGGTCATCCATGCCTTTAGCGACAGGTGACTCGAAGAGGTCCCCTTTACTAAGCGAATAAACGGCAGGGCGATGGGAAAGGCCGGATTGTCCAACCTTCAATGGCCCTGGCCTATAGCAGCAGGCCTCGAGAATAGACAGAAGGCATGGTGAAACTTAAGTCACACATTTTTTTTGACTTGGCAGTCCTTCTCTTTTTTGCCTTCCTCGTCTGGGAGGCAAAAGAGTGGAAGCTTCAGGCACGTTTGTATCCCTGGGTGATCGGATTTCCTATGCTGATCCTGGCAGTGCTTCAGCTGGGTGCGGATTTAAGGGGTGAGCGCAAGAAATCCTCAGGGGCCGCTCCAGTGGATATTCAGTTCGCGAAGGGGATTGATCCAGTCCTGGCCAGAGAGCGTACCATCCGAATATTTTCCTGGATTTTCGGCTTCCTGGCGACGATATGGCTTGTTGGCTTTCCCATTACTATTCCCACATTTGTGTTTCTTTACCTTAAAATGCAGGCTAGGGAGGGCTGGTTCCTGTCCGTTCTGCTAACAGTCGTGGCATGGTTCATATATTGGGGACTTTTCGAGCGACTGCTTCGCCTGCCGATGCCAGACGGTAAAATTTTCCTTTGGATGGGTTCATGAAGGTGATAACTTAGCGCAAGACTGGTTTTTAACTTTTAACAAAGTGATAAAAAAGGAGGTGTTCTATGAAAAAGAATCCGGTGTTTATGCTAGTGATTTTTCTCCTATGGGTTTTCCTCGCATGTAGTACCTGGACCACCCCAAGGGTCTGGGCGCAAAGCCAGTTTTATAAAGACAAGACCGTCAGAATCGTGGTGGGATTTTCCCCCGGTGGTTTTTATGACCGTTGGTCTCGCCTGCTGGCCCGATACATGGGTAGATATATCCCGGGGAATCCCAACTTCGTCGTCCAGAATATGCCCGGTGCAGGCTCGAGAATCGCTGCCAATTACCTCTATAACATCGCAAAGCGTGATGGGTTAACCATTGGCACGATCAATAAGAATCTCTTCTTCGACCAATTAATCGGCACCAAAGAAGTAAGGTACGACTGGTCAAAATATAACTGGCTCGGTACACCTGAGTTGCCGCCCGATGTCTTTTATATGAGAAGCGACGCGCCCTTTAAATCGTTAGATGATATCAAAAATGCCAGTACGCCTCCGAAATGCGGCTCCACCGGGAGAGCGAACTCAGGCTACCTCATACCTGCGCTTCTTGAGAAGGCGATGGGAATCAAATTTAAGATGGTCTTGGGCTACAAAGGTGGACGGCAGATCGACCTGGCTGTGGAGCGAGGCGAGGTTGTATGTCGGGCCATGTCCATCTCTGCCCACTTTGGCCGGGAGCCATTTCTTTCCTGGCATAAGAAGGGCTTTGATTGGCATCTGCTGCAAACACGAGAGAAGCCCTGGAAAGGGGCTCCGGACATACCGAGTATCTTCGACATCGCCAAGAAGTACAAAGCTTCCGCGGAAGACATCAAGTTGATAAGACTGGCCGCTTCGACAAATTTCGGCAAGCCATTTACCGCTCCTCCGGGCGTTTCCAAAGAGCGTGTAGCGATCCTGCGGAAGGCCTTTAGCTCTGCGCTCAGGGACCCGCAGGCGGTTGCCGAGGGGAAGAAGCTCAGGATGGAAGTAGACATGCTTACCGGAAGGCAAGTCCAGAAAATGGCCAAAGAAGTACTCTCCATGCCTCGTGAAGTCGTTGATCGTTTTAAGAAATTGGTCGGTGAGTAACAAGGGAGCTAACCAGGTGATAGTCCAAAGGCGGGCCTCTGTGTTTGTGAGACGCGAACCGGTGTGATGAGACCGAGATGATTCTTGACGCGTTTGTTTCCGGCTTAACTCAGGTGCTGTCCTGGCCCGCCTTTGGATTTCTGCTTATCGGTGCCGCTGTCGGGTTCGTCGTCGGGATCCTGCCCGGCCTGGGAGGGCTCTCGACCCTCGCCCTCATGCTTCCGTTCGTCTGGACCATCAAGGAGCCCATCTCGGCCTTCTGCTTTTTACTAGGCATGCATGCCATCACGGGAACTACTGGGGACATCACCTCTATCCTTTTTGGTATTCCCGGCGAGGGAACCGCTGCTGCCACCATCATGGATGGCTACCCAATGACCAAGAAAGGGGAGGCAGGGAGGGCCCTGGGTGCAGCCCTGATGAGCTCCCTGGTCGCTGGAATCGAAGGCGCTGTTATTCTGGCTATCTCCATTCCCATCATGCGTCCGCTGGTCCTCTTTTTTGCTTCCCCGGAGCTTTTCATGCTGGCCATTCTCGGAATTACCTTCATCGTTTCGCTGAGCGGTGACTCGTTACTGAAAGGACTGCTGGCTGCGGGCATAGGACTGATGTTGGCGACCATTGGCGTGGATCCCCAGACCGGTGCGCTCCGCTACACGCTGGGAACCCTTTATCTGTGGGATGGGCTCAGCCTTATCCCGGTTGTCATAGGGCTCTTTGCCATTCCTGAAATTGTCGATCTCGCAGTGAGGGGAACCAGTATTGTCGAGGAGAAGGTGGAAAAGCTGGAAGGAGTCATGGAAGGCGTCAAGGACACCTTCCGTCACTTCTGGCTGACTATGCGCTGCGGGCTTATAGGGGTCCTCATCGGCGCGCTGCCCGGTCTGGGGGGCGGAGTATCTCAATGGTTGGCTTATGGTCATGCTGTGCAGAGTTCCAAGGACCCCAGCCGCTTTGGCAAAGGGGCAGTGGAAGGGGTCCTGGGACCGGGGGCTGCCAACAACTCCAAGGAGGGAGGAAATCTCATCCCCACCGTTGCTTTTGGAATTCCGGGGAGCGCTTCGATGGCGATCCTGCTGGGAGCCTTTTTGCTCGTGGGCCTGAACCCTGGTCCTGAGATGCTAACCAAGCATTTGGATGTGACGTTTGCCATGGTATGGATCCTCGTTATAGCCAATATCATAACAGCCGCTGTCGCTTTTCTTTTTCTGAATCAATTGGCCCGGATCACCTTTATCCGCGGCGGTTTACTCATCCCGTTTCTGTTAATGTTTGTTTTCCTCGGCTCTTTTACGGCGCACAATAGTCTCAACGATATCGTAGTGACCCTTATATTCGGTCTTTTAGGCTACTTTATGGTTCTCTTCGAATGGCCCAGGCCACCC
>JAPUHZ010000126.1 GCA_027297485.1 Deltaproteobacteria bacterium | reverse complement strand
CAATACAGGAGGCTATTATGAGGCTCAGGACGATTGGGCTTATTAGTACCCTAGCCCTCGGACTGCTCGCTGGGCATTTGCCTGTCGAGGCACAGAAGGCGGGAAAGGTCTATTGCATAGGATTTTTTACATAGGGAGGCTCGCTTGAACCTTTCAAGCCTCGGCTAACTGCTTTCAGGCAAGGGCTACAAGTATTGGGATATGTGAAGGGCAAAAACATTGTCGACGATGTGCGGAGGCGCTCATTGGCAGTGCGTTGTAGCGACTCGAACGAGCGCGACGAAGCAGATGGACCTTCCTAACGGTTTATCTATCTATCACCCAGCAATCTCAAACTGTGTAATAATAGCCTTCTCGGTCAAAACTTGCCTTGTACATGACCGACGTGATCGATTCTTGGTCGATGCCCCGCAAGGGATGGGTTGGCGCCAGCTACGAGCCGATAGGGTTCTGGTCAATTCCGTCTAAGCGGCATGGTGAGCGGCAAGATCCAGGGGTCGTGACCAAGGCGCATCGGTTCATGAGCGAGGTCGACGTTCGGGTCGATGAGGAGCTGGCGCCGCCGGCCATTCAGGGCCACCCTGGCGCGAACGCGGATCTCAACCCCGGGTCGCCCCTCCGCCTCTAGGGTCGTGGCGAGGTGGCGGGCAAACTGCCAAATCATGTGGGGCCGCGACGCCATCTTTCTGTATTGCCGTGACGTGAGGGTCTCGCGTGCATCGATCTCCCAGGTCTCACTAGTGGACGGGTCGGTGGCCCAGAAGGTCACCGACTTGCGCTCCTTGTCCCTGAGCTTCATGTGCCACGAGAAGTTGTGACCTTCCTCGGTCCAGCTCACGTAACCCGGTATGAAGTAGTGGCGAAGTGGCAACGCGATTTGCACGGCGAACCACAGCGTGAACAGTGCCAACATGACGGCTTCACCGCGACCAAGAAGCGTGATCCGAGACTCGCCACCGCCGGCACCGGACTCTGTCGTAGCGACCGCATGGAGGGTGCGGATCGGCATCGGTTCTTGGTGTAATGGAGCGAGGCCGGGCAGGGAATCGACCACGGTCCAGACCAGCAAGGTCCCGGCGACAGCGCCGATAGCCAAGGGAGCGAGTTCGAGGTCCTCGGAGAACCATGCGGCAGCCCATGCCCCCGCCATTGCGCCGCCCCAGGCGATGGTACCCTGGCGGTTCGGGCTATCCCATACGTCGATCCAGATACGGCGCGGCCAGTCAGGCGGGAAGAACAGGGTCGTGGCGACAATAGCGAACCAAGGAAATATCCCGATGGAGAAAAGCCGCACGTTCATCATATGGAAGACGACAAGGATGGCAAATGTCCCAGCGCGTGTGCGCCGCCAGAGCAGGAGCGGCACAGACAGCAGGTCCAGCAGCAATCCCCCATAGCTGAAGAGGTAGACCATCCACTCTTCCGTAAACAGCGATCCGATCACGGGAAAATCGGTCCGCGAACCGAGCCAGTCCCTCATCGGTTCGCCCCGAAGCCAGTCGCGGTTGATCTTTGCAATCCCGCCAAAGAAATAGACCATACCCATTTGCCCAGCGAGTAAGGAGAGCGCCCAGACCGGCGTGGTGGCCGAGCGAAGTTTGGGCCGGATCATCGCATCGATCGAGGCTGCACGGTGAGCCGGTACGAAGATCAGGAGGAAGCTCACCAGAGAGACGAAGTAGAAATGGTTCAGGTATTGGGCCTGTTCGAGGAGAAAGACATAGGTGAATCCTAGAAAGAAGAGCGCCATGCTCAGCCGGTAGAAAAGGCCAACGATGATCAATACGCTGAGCACACCGAGGAGGTAAAAGTGGAGGATCATTCCCTCCCCCGGCCAGGGGTGCACCCAGCCAAAAAAGGGGTAGGTGAAATGAAAGGAGGGATCGATCCAGTACCGGTAAATTCGGTCGCCGCGTAGATAGCGGAAGACTTCCCAGAGCATCACCGTGCCGAATGCGATACGGAAAAAGACCAGGCTGGCGATATCCACCTGGTGGAACAGTGTCCTGGCAATGCTGCGTGGGACATTCATCTTACAGCGTTTGTCAATTTTGGAATTAGTGATGGTGTCAAGATAAAGTATTCTTTAACGTATCGTAATGACCAACATTGTATCCAATCATTACCGATAGATCTAATGGAGCCAAAGGAAATTTCTAAGAAATTTTACTTAACGGTAGGCACAAAAGGCATATATACAACGTGCATATTCCGATTTAGCCCATTCTGGCTACATGTTTCCTACCAGCTTGATGTTCCCAATTGTTCCCTATTGCTCCAAATTATACATTTGAAGATTTTTTTCGCTTATATGTGCTTGGTACTTTTCATGACACCTATTCCGAACATTGCTAGAAGCCTAACCTAACAATGTAAAGTATAGGAGGGACCTCAAAAAGACCGGCTGGTTCGAGGAAGACGAATCTGGTTCCAGTTCTGATAATCCCCCATTGGCTGCGGACCAGGAGGTGGTCGGCCATGATCATAACCATGACGCGACTGGCCAAAGACAATACGGCAATCTCTCTGAAACCTCCGCAGTCCACGAGGATGGCTACCACCTTGGCGTGGAAGGCGACACGAGTGGATTGGGCCTAAACATCCTCGGCTTCGATTGTATCGCCGTCGGAACAGTGTCCCTCATTAAGATAAATGATGACAATGACGACGACGACTGACGCCTCCGCGCAGTCTCGCTGCCGACCCTTCGGCTTTGGTTCCATCTCGGAAAACGGCGGTCTTCGGGCCGCTGTTTCTGCTCCGATGGCCCGTAGGACGTAATAAAATAGCTCATTAATTTCGTCTTGGCGGTCTAACATCGAGCAAACCCAAGCCCAGAGCGGCTCAAAGCCTATATAGAATTGACATTTAATGAATGCTTTTGAGCGGGCTTAAAAGGACAACAATCCCTCATTGGAGTCCTCGTAGGAAACGCGCATACACGCTCCAGCGGGGCCATACGGGTCTGTACACGCCGGTATGGGGCCCCGGCCAGTGAGTTCGTTGAGCAAGAGGAGATGGGCAATAAACAGGCAGGGAAAACGTTCCGGTTCTGTGCCAGAACCAGGTGGCACTCCTTAGCACTCAGTGATAAGAAGGACTTGGAAAAGGGGTGATATTACCAGGGAATTAGCACTCTTTATCACTTGGTAGCTTTGACTTGGGCGCTTTCGGACGGGGGCGTGGATTTTTCCCGCAAGGTCGGGAAAAAATTCAGAGCATTTGAGTATTTGATATTGGAACAATAGAGAATGCGAAGAATGCGGTCTGAGGTGCTAGATTAGAACAGGGCCACTCAATCCGTTCACAATCCCTGTGCCAGCATAGAAGCTTTGGGCGGAGCAGGGGTAAGAAATTATTGAGGAACTGTTAACTCCAGCTGAACAAAAATGCGAGAAATTAGGATTCTTTTTCTTGTGCTATCAGTAACCCTGTTGGCCAGTTTTGCGGGAGGCTGCTCTACTCCCTTGGCAGACCCAAAGCGACCTGACAGTTCTCTCGTCATGGGTCGGGTGGTTATTGATAATCAGGATCCAAATGCGGAATTTCCCGTAGGGAATACTGACAAAGGGATTATGTTGGCCATTGAGAGCAGGGATGAACTCCAGTTCACGAGAGTGGTTA
>JAPUHZ010000125.1 GCA_027297485.1 Deltaproteobacteria bacterium | reverse complement strand
AAGACACGAGATCCAGCGGTGAGTGAGGCGTGTATTCCTAAAGCGTGGATTGACCGCGCGCGAAAGTCGTGTCATGGCGGCATGACGTTGAGAGGATGCGGCACTCCCTCTACTCGAATCACTCTCTTGTGGCAGACGACCACGAATAGCAGGCTGGAAGAGAGCGCTCACGAATCGGATCGTAGAAAATCTTTCCGGGGGCTCGCATGATCTCTCGACAATCCACATAGCAGGAATTTACTTTTGGGGTGGGCGGCCTCAACACCCCACCAACGCGCCTGTTGCTTCTCCAAAAGGACCCTTTGGTTAGCGTTCTTGCGTGACCGTGTCAAGATTCTAATCCGTCGAGGATGCACTCGCGCCCTGCGGCGTACGAATCACCACGACTGCTCTGATGCTGGCGAAGATCTGGCGCCTCCTGGGCCGTTCTTCATTTCGCCCACAGCGTGAGGACAAGCCATGAGCGTAAAAGGAGTCGTTCCGATTGCGTGGTGGCTGTATGTGAGCACGCTCGTGGTCGCGCCTATGTACCCCTTGCCGCACGTCTACCCTGCGTGGAAGTGGGTTCCACGGGAACGGTTTCGCCATCGTGAGTTCTACGAGCTGAACGCCAAGCAACTCTGCCGCGCAGGCCTGGAAGCGATCTGCCGGTATGTGGACGGCTGAGGTTGGGTCCTTGACACGGGGTGACTGACATGATACGCCCAGCCATACTGAGGGCTCCCTTTGCTCGAGCCAGGGGTCGTGCGAGCATCGATGGCGGGTACGACCTGCCGGAAGGGGACAGGCCATGAAAACCTTCGACTGGGCCAACCTGCTGCTGCGCCACCCGATCTTCTCCAGCCTGGACGACAAAGAAGTGCAGTGGCTGCTTCAGGATGAGGTGTCGGTTGAGAAGCAATATCGTCCCAGCGCCCCCATCGTCCAGGAAGGCGACGTAGGAGACTCGATCTTTCTGATCGGCTCAGGATCGGTCCGGGTCGTCCTGCTAGAGAAAGATGCCCACGAGGTCACCCTCTCGATCTTAAAAAAAGGAGAATTCTTCGGGGAGATAGCCCTCTTGGAGCAAAGACCGAGATCGGCGACGGTGATGGCCAAGGAAAACTGTACGTTGTTGGAGCTTAGGGGACAGGAGTTTCTCAAGCTCCTAGACGAGCATCCTGATATTGGATTTAAGGTTCTTTTAATATTGAGCGAGCGATTGCGACATGTGCGTGACCAGGGCCTGGCGGTGGATCTGAAGGGCGTCGATGAGAAACTCAAGCTCTTCAACACCAAACTGGATGCGGAGCTAAAAGCAGTCGAGGCCTCACTGAAAGCCGCTCAGACCGTCTTTGATCAAACGAAATTACGAACGGATGAGATCATCAACAGTACAGACCGCAGCCGAGCACGGCAGACGTGGTTCTTTGGGATAGTCGCGACACTGGTGACCATCGCGACAGCCTTCGGAATCCAGGAGGTTATCGACGTCAAGAGGTACGCCGAGCAAGCCGAAACAGCCATGCAGAACATAACCGCAGCAGAATCCACTCTAGAAAAGATCGGACCAAGCATCGAACGGGTCTCGCGCATCAATGAATCATTTGATAGGTTGGCCTCCCTTCTTCTTCAACCTAAGTTCCAGAAGGCACTGGACACGGGGACGGAAGAGGACATCAATAACTCCTACACGGAACTGAAGGACTATCACATAAGCTTGGAGTATTTTTTGACCGATGTCGAGTTTGCCATTCTCATACGGCCCAAGCGGGACTATACAAACATCTTACGGAGAATCCTCACGGACGCCGAGGAGCCGAAGGAGCGTATATGGGCCTACTACCTCCTCTTAACGAGTGCCATTTTGGCGGATAATACAAAGACGTTCAAGGAGCAGCTCCCAGCTTTTAAGACGTATGCGGAGAAACGGGGACCATTTCAATACGATTTATCGGCCCTCGAAAGCCATTTTGCGCAAGTGGAACCGACGACGAGACAAGAGATGTTTAATCAGGTCTTAGAGCTGATCCCTAGACGCTCACGCCAGGAAGAGCTTAGCTCTAGCGACATTGGACATCCCACCAGACACGTCCCCGCGGTTTGAGCAGATCATCGCCGTCTCTATTTTGATTAAGGGTCCTGCACTCCGCAAAGTTTTTACCGTTCCTTGACCAGCTCCCGGTAGAAGAACTTCGGTCCTTACAACACCCGGATACGGCGAGAATCTGATTGTGGGAGGGAAGTGTCACGGAGAACACCGCGGCGAACACCAAGAACCCGAGAACCCAAAGAATTGTTTTCATCTCTTCCTCCTCTGCCTTTTAACGGTTTCAGTCTCAAAAGACCGGATGATACTAGCACCCGGTGAACCACACCCTGATTTTCACCTCCTGGTCAGCCGATAGGCATTTTCTTTTGGGGTGGGCGGCTGCGACAGCCTCAAGAAACCCCAATTCGAGCCTCTGAGTACCTCTTGCCCCTCCCGCTGTCAAGATACTGCGGCTCGATGCATGGCGGGGGAGGATCCGACGGGCCTTTGGGCACGAACACGGGCTTTTTCGGGCGGCAAAGCGGAAAGCATCACCGGCTGTGTAAGGAACCGACCCTTCGACCGACTTACGAATAAGAGACATGACGCACTTCTCAACACTTAGGGACTAAACGGAGATAGACCATGCACGCCTTCATCAAATTCAACCAAGGCATGATGAAGATGTCCACACCAGTGAGAGGATGGCTGCTGTCGTTAATCACCGTCAACCTGGTCGTCCCGCTGTTTTTC
>JAPUHZ010000124.1 GCA_027297485.1 Deltaproteobacteria bacterium | reverse complement strand
ATGATGAAATTCAGATTACCAGGCCTAAAAAGAGAATGATGGGCAAGGGGAGCTTAACGGTGACATGTGATCATCCGATGGTCCCACCGGGAAAGGAGAACCTCGTCCACCGAGCCGCGTCCCTTCTGCTTGGACAGAAGGGGGTTCATGATCCCGTTTGCATCCATATCCGGAAGAGGATCCCTGTTGGGGGAGGTCTGGGTGGGGGCAGCAGCGATGCTGCGGCTACACTGCATGGCCTCAATCGTCTCTTCCGTCTCGGGTGTGAGCGAAGCGAAATTCTTTCCTTGGCTGCCTCGTTAGGCGCCGATGTGCCCTTCTTTATTTTTGGTCGCCCTGCCAGAGTCCGAGGGGTAGGTGAGCGGGTAAGAGCACTACCTTCTTTTCCTCGGCTCTGGATGGTTATCCTCTATCCGGGGTTTCCGGTTTCTACTCGCTGGGTGTATCAAGGTCATGCTTTTAAGTTGACAAAAGCTATTGAAAATACTAGCATTAACAGTTTCCTGGAGGATCCCGAAGAGCTCAGACGCTTTCTGGTTAATGACCTGGAAGAGGTGACCATTCGCCGTTTCCCCCGAATAGCTTTCCTGAAAGAAAGGTTGATTCAAGAGGGTGCTGCGGGGGCTCTCATGTCAGGGAGCGGCTCATCGGTCTTTGGAATTTTTCCAGCGGGGGAAAGGGCTAGGAAGGCCTTTCGCCGCTTGCGTAAGGAGGAGGGGGTTCGGGCGTATTTGGTGCGGTCATTGAACTAAGTAAGAAGCCCATCCGACAAGTCGCCGAGTTTCCTGGCGAAGCCGGTGCAAAGGAGGTCCCTATGGAGGTTACTGAGGTTAGGGTCTTTCCTGTAGATGAAGAGAAGCTCAGGGCTTATGTGACTATCACGTTCGATCATTGTTTTGTTATCAGGGACCTCAAGATTATTCACGGCGCGACCGGACTCTTTGTCTCCATGCCCAGCAAAAAACGGAAGGACGGCACCTATAAGGACATTGCCCATCCCATCAACAATGAGACCCGCAGAATGATTGAGGAGAAGGTCATTGCGGAATATCAGAAAGCGGTTGCCGAAGGGGGGAGCCGGAGGGCGCTAGTTGGGGAATGAGGGTTTGTCCTGAGGGGTTGCATGAGCGTCGTTCGGGGAGGTGGTGGGGACGACAGGATCGGGGTTGGGCGGTCGCCAAGCGGTAAGGCCCCGGACTTTGGATCCGGTAACGAAGGTTCGAATCCTTCCCGCCCAGCCAGTTTTTATTTCCCCGTGATCCGCAAGATGTCCAGGTAGTGATTTATCCCATTAGGGCTATTCTTTTCTAAAGAGTCGTTCATAAAGGTATGAGTCAGATTCGGGAAGCGCTGAAGGTCTTTGCCGGGAATTCAAATATTCCCTTGGCCCGTGAAATCAGTCAGTATCTCAAGATCCCTCTGGGAAAGGCGATAGTGGAAACGTTTAGCGATGGGGAGAGCAAGGTCGAGATTACGGAGAATGTCCGTGGGGGCGATGTCTTTGTGATTCAGTCTACCTGCGCTCCTGGGAACGACAATCTCATGGAGCTGCTGGTTATGTTGGATGCCTTCAAACGGGCCTCGGCAAAGAGAATTACCGCGGTCATCCCCTATTACGGATATGGCCGACAGGACCGGAAGGTGCTCCCCCGGGTCCCTATTAGCGCAAAATTGGTGGCGGATCTGATCACGACTGCAGGGGCTTCTCGCATTCTCACGATGGATCTGCACTCGGGTCAGATCCAGGGTTTTTTCAATATCCCCGTGGATAACCTTTACGCGACACCGGTGCTACTCCAATACATTAAGGGACAACTGGACCAAAATGAGGTCACGATAGTCTCCCCCGATGCCGGCGGGGTGGAACGGGCAAGGGACTTTGCTACCCGACTCAATGCCTCCCTGGCGATTATCGATAAACGGAGGGTCGGACCCAACGTAGTGGCAGAGATGAATATCATCGGCGAGGTCAAGGGCCAGACGGCGGTCCTGTTGGATGACATGGTGGACACTGCGGGGACCTTAACCATGGCCGCTGAGGCTTTAAAGAGAGAAGGGGCAAAGAGGATCTTCGGCTGTTGTACCCACCCGGTGCTCTCGGGCCCGGCGATTCAAAATATTAATGACTCCCCTTTAGAGAAGCTGATTGTGACCAACTCCATTCCCCTTGGGCCTGAGGCGGAGAGCTGTAAAAAGGTTAAAATCCTGTCGGTAGCCCATCTGATCGGGGAGGCAATCCGGCGCACCCATGAAGAGGAATCGATCAGTTCCCTGTTTGTCTGAGCTGCCGATTTTTTACATTTATAATCCAGGAGGTGAGTTTCGTTGGAAACTGTTGAAATTCAGATTGATCCGCGTGAGCCGGGGAGTAAGCATAGGGCGAGACGGCTACGCCGCGAGGGAAAACTTCTAGGCGTCTTTTACGGCCCAAAGGTTGAGCCTGTTCCTTTAGAGGTCAACAGGAAAGAGTTCTTGGACCGTATTGCCGATCTGGAAGGGTCCCATCTGGTCCGCATCAAGTCAGCATCCCCGCTGCTGGCAAACAGAGTTGCCTTGGTCAAAGAGCTGCAGTTTCACCCGGTGACAGGGGAGATCCTCCATGCGGATTTCTACGAAGTCGATCTTTCTGCAAAGATCCAGGTTAGGGTTCCGCTCCATTTTGTCGGCAAGGCGGTAGGTGTAGTCCAGGGAGGTATTCTGCAACCGATTGTGCGAGAGGTGGAGGTGGAATGTTTACCGATGGATATCCCGGAGTATTTCAATGTGGAGGTCTCTTCTTTGGATATCGGCCATTCCTTTCACGTGGCGGACTTGTCGATGCCGGAGGGGGCAGCTGCCATTTATGAGACTAATTTTACTCTTGTGACGGTTGTGCCCCCAACTGTTGAGGAGGCCCCGGCTGTGGAGGTCCCCGCGGCTGTTGCTGAAGGGGTGGAGGCGCCTGTGGTTGCCCCTGAAGAGAAGAAAGAGGAAGAGAGCGCAGGGTCTTAGTTTACCCTTCCGGTTTGTGCCTTTCAGGAATTCTCAAGTGAAGGTCGTTTTAGGTCTGGGTAATCCGGGCAAGAAATATCAACGGGCCAGGCACAACCTGGGATTTTTGGTCGTGGATCGAGTCGCCGTTGGAAACAGTGTCGCCGTCAAGAAGAGAAGATATGACTCTCTGATCGGGGACTGGCAGATCGCTGGGGAAAAGGTCCTGCTGGTCAAACCGCAGACCTATATGAACCGTAGCGGCGAGGCTGTGAGAAAACTGTTCCGTTACTTCCCGGTCACGGTCAAGGATCTCGTGGTTATCCATGATGATTTGGACTTGCCTTTTGGCCGTATCCGCGTCCGCCCCCGTGGAGGGGCTGGGGGGCATCTGGGAGTGGGTTCTATATTGGAGAGCTTAAGGGAGGAGGGTTTTTTTCGAGTCCGTGTGGGGATTGGGCGTCCCCCACCGGGTGTCGATCCTGCGGATTTCGTATTAGACCCTTTTTCCCTGGATGAGAGCGCCCAATTAGACCAAGTCGTCTCTAAAGCAGCAGGTGCTGTAGAATGCCTTCTCGAAGAGGGGTTTCGTCGGGCTATGGAAAAGTTTAATCGAGCAGGTTAAAGGGGGTTTTTCTATGGGTGGATGGGTTACTTGGGCTCCCTTCTTTGGCGGTGGTGGTCTCTTGATTGGGTTTTTGATCTACCGGAGCATTCTTAAGGTCCCGGTCAAAAGCTCTAAGATGGCGGCTGTGGCCGATTCTATCTACGAAGGGGCTATGGCCTTTTTGAGGCTGGAATATCGGATCCTTGCGATATTTGTTTTTATTGTAGCCCTCCTCCTGGCCTGGCAGCTTGGAGTGCAGACTGCTGTTGCATTTTTGACCGGTGCGATCTTTTCAGGGATGGCAGGTTTTTGGGGATTGAAAATGGCGACACAGGCGAATGTGAGGACGACTCAGGCTGCTATGGTATCGGGCCAGGGCGAAGCTCTCCTGACGGCTTTTAGTGGCGGTTCGGTGATGGGCCTTTCCGTTGCCAGTTTAGGTCTTCTCGGCGTGGGAGTTTTTTTTCTGCTCTACGGTGATCCTCAAACGGCCCAATACATTAACGGATTTGCCATGGGCGCAAGCTCGATTGCGCTCTTTGCCCGGGTTGGAGGGGGGATTTACACTAAGGCCGCCGATGTGGGGTCGGACTTAGTCGGTAAGATCGAAGCCGGGATACCTGAGGATGATCCCCGTAATCCAGGAGTGATTGCCGACAATGTCGGAGATAATGTTGGCGACGTCGCCGGCATGGGAGCGGATCTTTTTGAATCCTACGTGGGATCGATGATCGCGGTGATGGCTATAGCCGCGACTCTAATAGATGCAAAGGTGGCCCCTCTTTTTGCAACGCCGGGAGGGATATCCAAAATTACCCTAATGTCTTTCCCGCTTATTTTATCTATGGTAGGTCTTATCGCTTCAATCATTGGAATCTTTTCGATACGTCTGCTGAAAAACGTTGACCCCCAGTTTGCCTTGCGTAGCTGCACCATCATTACCACTCTCCTTTTTCTGTTAGGAGCTTTTTATTCTACTCGAGTCATTGGCATTAACACCTCTGTATTTTTAGCCGTGCTCGCCGGTTCTCTGGGAGGTATGATGATCGGCTTTATCACCGAATACTATACATCTTCCAGGCCGATTTATAGGATCGCTGAAGCAAGCAAAACGGGTGCCGCTACGAATATCATCCACGGTTTGGCCATTGGGTTGGAGAGCTGTGCTTTGCCCGTCGTAGTGATTTGCATCGTTATTTTCGTTTCTTTTTCCACGGCTGGAATTTACGGCATCGGTATCGCGGCGGTGGGCATGTTAGCCACCGTTGGAATGACCATGAGTGTTGATGCTTACGGCCCCATTGCTGATAACGCCGGGGGTATTTCTGAAATGTGCGGCCTTGGCCCGGACGTGCGCAAAATCACCGACGGCTTGGATGCCTTAGGAAACACTACCGCGGCCATCGGCAAGGGTTTTGCCATTGGTTCGGCGGCACTTACTGCCCTGGCGCTTTTTTCGGCCTACACGGGGGCCATCAACGCGGAGTTGCTAAAGCAAGGGAGCGCACGTTTGCAAATCGTTCTAACCGAGCCCAAGGTCGTGATTGGACTTTTTATCGGAGGGATTATCCCTTATATCATCGGTGCGATGACCATGACTGCAGTCGGCCGAGCGGCAGGAAGCATGATCGATGAAATCCGCCGTCAGTTTCGTGAGATCTCGGGGTTGTTGGAAGGCCGAGAAGGGGTGAAGCCTGATACCGCCAGGTGCATCGACATATCGACCCGAGCGGCACTGAAGGAAATGATTGCTCCAGGCCTTTTGGCCGTAATTGCACCGGTCACTATGGGTTTTCTGCTTGGCCCTGAAGCTCTCGGCGGCATGCTTGCAGGGGCAACTGTAAGTGGAGTGCTTCTAGCGCTGATGATGTCTAATGCAGGAGGCGCCTGGGATAATGCGAAAAAGGCCATTGAAAGAGGCGAGATCGAAGGCGAGGGAAAAGGGTCCGAGGCGCACAAAGCTGCTGTTGTGGGGGATACGGTAGGAGATCCCTTTAAAGATACCTCGGGTCCCTCCATGAATATTCTCATCAAACTCATGTCCGTAGTCTCTTTGGTGATAGCCCCACTGCTGGTCTAGCCCTGATCCGTCGATAAGGGGCGCTTGCTTCGTTGTCGCTTCGGGCTCGCATCCTCACGTACTGCCCTGTATGCTGCGGTGCGATCCCTCGCTCCGCCTTACACCCGCCACCTTCTCGACGGCCAGGGTTTTTAAGGTGTTGCAAGCTTCGTACGGATTATGGTCTAGGGGATGAATTGTAAAGCAGGATACGCTGTGATAGGAATCAAATTACGATGGAGAAAAAAGTGCTGTGACACATTATGAGACCCTTTATATTGTCCGTCCCGATCAGGGAGGCAGGGTAAAGGAATTTATCGATAGGTTTAAGAAGGTTATTGAAGCGTTGGGTGGAACGATATCTCGTGTGGAGGAGTGGGGGCTGAGGGATCTTGCTTATCGGATCCAAAAACAGGCAAAAGGATACTACATCCTCCTTCAGTATCAGTCCTCTGCCCGTGCGGTGGAGGAGCTAGAACGAAATATGAAGCTGACCGATGAGGTGTTGCGTTACCTTACCGTGCGTTTAAACGCAGACGCAATGCCGCCACCGGAACAGAAAGATCTCTCTAAAGAGACTGGGAAGAGTTCCGAGGAGGATTTGGTAAAGCCGGACCCACAACCGTAGGTTGTTTTCAATCAGCGGGGAATTAGTGTCCGATGGGGGAGTACAACAAGGTCATCCTCATGGGAAACCTGACTCGGGATCCAGCTCTCCGTTATACTCCGGCAAGGTTGGCAGTTTGTGAGTTTCCTCTAGCTGTGCGTCATCGATACCGGGTCCATGACGAGATCAAGGAAGATGTCTGTTACATTGACGTTGTGGTCTTCGGCCGGGTGGGAGAGAGTAGCAAAGAGCATCTCCATAAGGGATCTCGTGTGTTGGTGGATGGGCGGCTGGCGCAGAGACGGTGGGAAACTCCCGATGGCCAAAAAAGGAGCAAATTTGAGGTGGTTGCCAGTACGGTTCAGTTTATCGATATGGGAGGCGGCCCAGCTTCTGGGCAGGAGGAAGATCTCCCACTTTAAGAGAGTGAGGTGCGATTAAAATATGGCACAAAGGACTTCAGCACCGAGAACGGACCGCGAACGGATGGACGAGGATAGGGGGTCAGGCCGGCGCCGGTTCATGTTCCGCCGTAAGGTGTGTCGGTTTTGCGCGGATAAAAAGATCAAAATCGACTACAAGGAGACGAGGGTTTTGACCCAGTTTGTCAGCGAGAGAGGGAAGATGATGCCGAGTCGTATTACAGGCAATTGTGCGCACCACCAACGGCTGCTTACGATTGCGATTAAGAGAGCGCGCAACGTTGCTCTTCTCCCTTTCTCAACAGCCAGGATCTGATCTGGTCTCACCCGATACAGCTCTTTATGAATCGGCCGGAAGTCATTAAGAGTTTTTTTCTAGCCTTGGCCTCGACGGTGCTCCTCTTTCTAGCTGGGGTCGCCATTCCGCTGGTGGGTATTTTATTGATTCCTCTTGTTCCCCAGCCTGCCCTAGTATTTAGCGTAAGGTACGGTAGAGACAACGGCATGCGGCTGCTTCTCCTGGCAACCCTGCTCCTTTTTTTTCTCGGCGGTAAGGAGTTGGCCCTAGGCTATTCTCTTTTCGCCTTGATGGCGGTTTTGCTCTTTTTCTCTTTCGGGCGGCGATGGTCGATAGAATCAGTCGTGGTAGGCACCGCCACAGGGATGTTCGCCGCCGTCTGCGCAGTCCTGTTATATTTCTTTGGTCCTTTGTCCCATCTGCGGCAGGTCATCTCAGAGGCCTTGAAAGAAAATTTGGAAGCTTCGCTGAAGCTCTACGAGAAGACTGGTTTGTTCCAAGAGGGCATGGAGATCACCAGGGAACAGGTGCCCCAAATCATTGAAACGATCCTTCAAATCATGCCGGCGCTGGCCTTTGCGGGCTTTGTAACCGTGATACTCATGAACCTAATTTTTCTTTATCGCCGCTTTCCCGATCACCACTCTTTCTTTACTTCCAGCGGTGATCTCAGAGAATGGAAGTCCCCCGATCCCCTCATCTGGTACTTTATCCTCTCAGGGTTTTTCCTTTTTCTCTCCGGGTGGGGAATGCTTAAAATTTTGGCCCTCAACCTTTTCCTGGTGATCGCGGTTTTTTACTTCTTTCAGGGTCTAGCTATTGTTGCCTATTACTTTCATTGCAAGAAGGTCCCATTTTTCTTGCGCAGTCTGGCTTATATCCTCATTGTTTTTCAGCAGATCTTTACACTTTTTGTCGTGGGTCTGGGACTCTTTGATCTTTGGGGTGATTTTCGCCGTTTAAAGAAAAAAGATTTGAATGCGGGCCAAGTCACTTGAAGGAGGAAATGATGGAGGTGATTTTAAAAGAGGACATTCTCAACCTGGGCAAGATGGGAGAAGTGGTGCACGTCCGGGATGGTTATGCGCGCAACTACCTCTTGCCACAGGGCTTGGTCCTTACGGCCAATAAGAAAAACCTCAAGAGCTTCGAGCACCAGAAACGCGTCATCGCGGGGCAAAGAGAGCGCATCGTGAAACAGGCACGGACCTTGGGTGAAAAATTGGCTGCGGTCTCCTTAAGGATACCGGTGAAAGTAGGGGAGGAGGGGAAACTCTTCGGCTCGGTAACCAACATCGATATCGAGAGGGCCTTGAGAGAAAAGGGCTTTGATCTGGAACGCCGGAAGATTCATCTGGCCGAGCCAATCAAAAGCGTGGGAGAATTTGAGGTGCCTGTCCGTCTCGCCGCAGATGTAACCGCAACCGTGAAAGTCTCAGTCGTCTCCGAAGAGAACAAAGACTAATACAAACGCAGTAAGTAAGTTTACATTTCCTCGGTGGAAGGAGCCTTCGGGCCGAGGGAAATGGGCCAGTGCCTTGACCCTTCGATAAACTCAGAGTCATGGTGAGCAAGGTCGAACCATGAGCGCCGCCACCCTTACCCCTTCATGTGATTATTCCTACCGTTTGGGCCTGCACCAAGCCTCACGCTCGGTTCCCTCGTCCTTCAGTCTCCTTCCCCTCGGAATAGCCTCAATGTAACAAATTTAAATACGTTTGTATTAGAAACGTTTTACCGCGTTCGCCGCTTTTTGCCGTCGGTGAATTATGCCACTCGGAAGCGGGAGAAGGGGAGCTGGAATGAGGCTCTAAGCTAACGGCCGGATCACCTCCTTTTCGCTCCGCCGCTTACGCATCTTGAAGCGTACCGCCGCAAGCTGTGCATAGACCGCTCCGCAGGAGGCTTCGGCTCCTGTCCTGCAAGCTCGAAAAGAAGCCTCTGAAGAAGGATAGGCTGTAGAAAAAAGGGAAATAGTTGAGGAATATTGACAGGACTGGATGAATTGACCATAATGGTCATATCATTTTGGCTATAGGGGGATTCCGTGAAGACTGTAACAGTATCAAAACTGAAAGCCTCTCTCAGTGAGTACCTGAGACAGGTAAAAGCAGGGGAAGAAGTCCTGGTAACCAAGCGCGGGCGACCCATTGCCAAGCTCGCGCCTGCTGTGAGTTCCCACACACTACCCGAGCACTTGGTCGAAATGGAAAAACAGGGGCTGATTAAGCTCGGGGCTGAGAAGTTGCCCAAAGGCTTCTGGGAGATGCCCAGACCCAAGGACCCTAAGGGTTTAGTTGTAAAGGCTGTCTTGCGGGAAAGAGAGGAAGGTTGGTGAGGTTCTGGGATACCTCAGCGATCGTTCCCCTATGCGTTAAGGAACCAAGATCTTCAACGATCAAGGCAATTCTCGTCAAAGATCCATCCATAGTGGTCTGGTGGGCAACGCGGACTGAATGCGTCTCGGCCCTCATGCGGCAAGCCCGTGAAGGAGGCTTAAGCGTAGCGGGTGAGAGACAAGCCCGCCAGGTATTGGGGACACTAGCTAAAGCCTGGATCGAGATCCAGCCAAGTCAAACGTTACGCGGAACGGCAGAGCGGTTACTGGCAGTCCATCCTCTGAGGGCGGCAGACGCGTTCCAGTTAGCGGCTGCTTTGCAGTGGTGCCAAAGGGAAACTGCGGACATGTCCCTTGTCTCCTTTGATACCCGCTTGCGAGAAGCCGGGTATAAGGAAGGATTTACCCTCCTGCCCTCCGAGCTCCACTAACAGTTATTCCTGGCCGGTCTCACCCCACCGGCTGTTCTGCCTGAGGTTCTGAAGTTTTCCTAAAGGAATGGAGTGATGGCAACAAACCACGGCCCGGCACAAGTGGAGAAAGAGATTGACCTTGCAGCCCCCCTATAGGTTTATAGCCACACGGAAGCCATAATCCGCATATCTGGAAGAAGGATTCAGGGAGCTGCGCGCGGCACATCGGCTGAATTTAACCCTGTGACGCCAAGAGCCTCCACGCGACACCCTTCTCTTTCCTGAAGGGGGACCCTGCGGGTTCCTCTCGGGAGAGTTGTGGTAGTAATGAGGATCGTAGAAGTCGCTGCACCACTCGTGAACCCCTCCTGCCATATCATAAAGCTCGAAACCGTTGGGTTCATATCGGCCCACTCGCTCCGGACCTCCCGTCTGAAGATCGTAACCGGAGAACGGCCTCTCGGAGGGGTGCCCGTTACCCCAGGGATACCGCTTCCCCTCTAATCCGCCTCGGGCGGCCCGCTCCCACTGCGCCTCGGTAGGGAGACGGAAGTGCTTTCTGGTGCGATGGCTTAACCATTTACAATACGCCATCGCATCGTACCAACTGGCGCCGACCACCGGCTTATCTGGGTGAGCGAGGCTCTTCTCGGACCAAAATGGAGCCTCCTCTACTCCTGTCTCCTCAACGAAAATTCTATATTCTCTGTTTGTTACGGGAAATTTTCCGATCATAAACCCGTCCACCCAAACCCGGTGAACAGGTTTTTCGTTGTCCTGTCCCTCCTCGTTTCCCATTAAAAAGGCGGCTTCGGGGATCAGGATCATCTCAGGAGCAAATTCTTTTTTTTCGGCAGGCATGTTACCTTCGATATCCCTAAGGCGTAAAAAAGGGGAAAGTCAATGCGGGATGAGGTCAAAGGGAGATGGCTCATTTTTCTCACCGGAGTTCTTTGGAGTCTGGCCGGGGTGTTCATCAAGCTTCTAGAACTTCATCCACTGACGATTGTCTTTTACCGTAGCCTCTTTGCCTCGCTCTTTTTTCTTCCCTTTGTGAGGAAAGACGGTTGGACCACGAGTTTGCCGCTATTGGTTTCAGTAGTGAGTTACACCGCGGCTGTCAGTTCCTTCGTCTGGGCCAACAAGCTGACCACTGCGGCCAATGCCATTGTCTTGCAATACACGGCGCCGATTTATGTTTTCATTTTTGCCCGCCTATTATTCCACGAGGCGATCGTAAAGCTCAATCTCATAACCCTTCTTTTGGGGATGGTTGGGGTGGGAGTTATTTTTGCCGGCAGTATTGGCCAGCCGGACGTTGAGGGAGTCGTAGCAGCTATCCTTAGCGGGCTCCTTTTTTCGATCTATATGACCAACCTGCGCTTTCTGAAGGGGGTCAACCCCGGTTTCTTGACGTTCGTTAATAATCTCGTTTGTTTTCTAGGACTTCTTCCCGTGGTGATATCGCAACTGCTTGTCTCGGGGGGAGAGATGCTAGCCCTGGCCGTCATGGGGGTGGTTCAGCTGGGCATCCCCTACTTTCTTTTTTCCAAAGGGCTAGAGAAGATCTCTCTTCAGGAGGCGGCTCTCATCGTGTTGATCGAACCGGTCTTGAATCCTATCTGGGTGGCCCTTGTGGTCGGTGAAGTACCTTCTGTTTCGACCTTCATCGGCGGCGGCATTATCCTTTTTAGCTTAGGATTCCGCTACCTATGGATCTTGCTTAGAGGAGTTGCGAAGGCAGGTCAGGACCTCCCCTGATGGCGGTCTGGGGTAGAGCTGACCTTGCCGCCGTGACGGATTCTTTGCATCTCTTCGGGGGGCAGCTTTTTAATGTCCATTCGTAACTCATGGTTGATGTGTTGGATCGCTTCGGAGGGGCCGGAGCGGTTCCCCATAAGCACCATCGGTCCAGGGCCGGTATTTTCCAACTGATAAAAGGACCCTCCGGTAATAAGGGCAGCCATGCCTGGCTTCATTACAGCCTTGCCGCCGTCGGGGAAGTGCATGGTGCACTCACCTTCAATCAAGTAAAAAGTCTGGTCTGCGTTGTGGCAGTGCATGTCGTCTTTATCCCCAGGGTCGGGGTAGTAATGAACCCACGCATGGAATCGTGGCGTGTTGAAAACCACCTTTCTCTTCTTGAGATCATGGGCAAGCTTCACCGTGTCAACAATTTCCACAGGCATAGGTTCCTCCTTTTGACGGAGTCCAAGGTATCAATATCAGGCGTGTGGTGTCAAATCCCAACGTCTGCGTTCAGGAGCGCGTAGCGAAGCGCAGCGTCGCCTGCAACGCATTGTTAGCCAAAGCTTAGGTAAAACCAATCTCACCGTCTTTTCGGAATTCTTTTGACTCTGCGGGAAACCACATATCCTGATTAAGCCAGTATCTATCCGTAGTCGTGTGCACCAGGATATTATGAATGAAATACCCTGGGGCCAAGCCTTCAAGAGTATAAGAGTGCCATTTGTTATATGCTTCCCTACCGCCATTCGGCTTATGATTCCACCACTTAATAAATGTCGAACTTCCAAGGCATATAAGATCAATTAC
>JAPUHZ010000123.1 GCA_027297485.1 Deltaproteobacteria bacterium | reverse complement strand
CCTACATGATCGGGCTCAAGTTCGCCTTTGGTGCGACCCTGGGATATCGCTTGCTAGGCATGCAAATAATTTCCATCAATGGTGCAAAACCCACTGTCAAACAGATTGTCATAAGGCTGATCGCCGCGTTCTTTTCTGCTCTGGCTCTTGGGCTGGGATATCTATGGATCGCTTTAGACAAAAATAAGCAAGCCTGGCACGATAAAATTGCCGGCACATACGTGATCAGGCCCAAAGCTACTCCCGTTGGAACCACCGAGGTCCGTCGAAACAATTTAATAAGGATAAATTTGCTTGCTACCCTAGCAGTGGTAAGCGCGGCTCTCTTTATCGGCCTCTTTGTAGGAATGAGAATCTTTCTCAAGGATTCAGAAGCCTATCAATCAGCGGAGAAATATCTGAAAACAAATCCTAGGATCCAACAAGAGGTAGGCAAGCCGGTCAAAATTGGCTGGTTCTTTACGGGGAACTTTGCAGCTGTAGGCGACTATGGGAAAGCATTTTTTTTAATGCAGGCCGCTGGAACCAAGGGGCGGAAGACGATAACCCTTCTGTCAGAAAAGAGCGCGGGACAATGGAAAACGACAAAGGCAGGCTACATCGACAAGGCGGGAACATTTGTTGATATTACCAAACCCATCGTTGCCGTAGCAAAAAAGAAATCACCAAAGCCTGCTGAACAACCCACAAGAAGAGTTAAAAAGAGGCCTGAAAGCCGATTAGCGGCGGATACGTCACCGAAAGAGGTTACCTATAGCAGGATCGACATTGATGCGGTTAGAACCTATAAGGGTCGATGGGTAAAAATTCTGATGAGGGATGGGATCGAACGAGAGGGTAAAATCCTGGAGGTCGAGGACGAAGCGCTACGCATCGAACAGAATTTTAATTTTGGCTCAATGACGACCAGCATAAAATTTAACGAGATCCTGGACCTTCTAGTATCGGATTCGTAATACCCACGCAGAGCTACGCATTGGGCTAAGTAGTTCAATCCATTCCAACCGTTCTAGTCTAAAATCAATATTCATGCGTCGGGTAATTTCAAGACAATAATACCGGAGCAATACGGGCTACCCCTGGCACAGGGAGATTGGGGACCAGGCTCCCGCCTTCCACTAGTGATCCCCGGAGATTATGCTAGAATAGTCATGATCCGCAATCAGATGGACAGTGATGGGAGACTCCGTAAAGCAAATCCAAGATCTCATCTCTGAGAGAATTCTCCTCTTCGATGGTGCCACAGGGACCATGATCCAGGCCCTAAACCTGGATGAAAAGGACTTTCGTGGGAAGCGTTTCGCCAACCATAGCCGACCTCTCAAGGGATGCAACGATCTACTATCGATCACCCAACCCGGGGCTATCGAGAAAATCCACCGGCAATACTTAGAGGCCGGCTCGGATATCATCGAGACCAACACCTTCAATTCTAACGCTATTTCCTTAGCAGACTACGGATTGGAGGGAGAGGCCTATAACATAAACGTGACTGCGGCAAAGGTCGCTCGGCGGGCAGTTGAAGATGCCAATCGGAAATCCCCAGATAGACCCCGATTTGTCGCCGGCGCCATGGGGCCCACGAACCGAACCGCCTCCCTCTCCCCAGATGTCAACAACCCGGCCTTCCGGGCCGTTACCTTCGACGAGCTTGTCCAGGCGTACTCCGATCAGGCACGTGGATTGCTCGATGGGGGTGTGGACCTCCTTCTTCCCGAGACGTCCTTTGACACCTTGAACTTGAAGGCCTGTCTGTTCGCCCTCGATAAACTTTTGCTGGAACGTTGCACTCGAATTCCAATATTCGCCTCTGTGACCATTACCGACAGGAGCGGCCGCACCCTTTCCGGACAAACCCTTGAGGCATTCCTCGCCTCGATCTCCCACGCAGATCTAACTGCAGTGGGAATGAACTGCGCCCTCGGGCCGGATCTGATGGGTCCCCATGTAGAGGAACTCTCGCGCCTCTCTCCCCTTCCGGTCTTCTCCTACCCCAACGCCGGGCTACCCAACGAATTTGGCGGCTACGATATGGGGCCCGATGAGCTGGCCAGAGCTCTCCAAAACTGGATCGACGAGGGCTGGGTCAATCTGATCGGAGGTTGCTGCGGGACAAGGCCCGAACACATCGCTGCCATCGCTGAAGTTCTTCGGGGCGCCCGACCACGAAAACCTCCCGAGCCGGATCACTTCACCCACCTCAGCGGACTTGAGGAGCTAACCATTCGACCGGAGTCGAATTTCATCATGATCGGCGAGCGCACGAACGTGGCAGGCTCGCGAAAGTTCGCCCGGTTGATCCGTGAAGAAAAATACGAGGAAGCCCTCTCGGTGGCCAGGGACCAGATTGAGGACGGTGCCAATCTGATCGACGTGAATATGGATGAGGGGATGCTCGACTCGGTCAAGGCCATGCAGGTATTTCTCAATTACATCGCCGCCGAGCCCGACATCGCCCGTGTCCCTATCGTAATTGACAGTTCCAATTTTGAAGTCATCGAGGCGGGACTCAAGTGCGTCCAAGGCAAGGTAGTGGTTAACTCAATTTCCCTCAAAGAGG
>JAPUHZ010000122.1 GCA_027297485.1 Deltaproteobacteria bacterium | reverse complement strand
CAATTCTTCTCCAAACACCGACTAACCTCAGCCTGGGTTTAGACAGGGTGTCGAAAAACCCTGTTCTCAGGCCGGTCAAAAAGGACCCAGATGCAAGGCGCGTGAGAAACCGACGAGCGGAGGTGTACTTAGGAAGTACGTCGGAGCGAGGCGGTCGAGCGCAACTATCGCAATGCCTGCCGTCGACAGGCTATGGCAGATGGGACTTTTTCAACAATCTGTTAGATGATTGAACTACTCTGGTCCATACTGCCCATTCTCCTCCTTGTTTTAGCTGCTGAGTTTGTCAACGGTTGGACCGATGCGCCTAATGCCATAGCCACTGTGGTTTCAACCCGAGTCCTCTCTCCCCACCAAGCAGTAGTTATGGCCGCGGTCCTCAATATTCTAGGGGCGATGTCAGGTACCGCGGTAGCTGCGACCATCGGTAAAGGGATTGTCGATCCGGCAATCATCGATAATACCACAGTAGCTGCGGCGATGGTGGCGGTTATTTTCTGGGGTACCTTTGCCTATTACATAGGAGGACTTCCTACCAGTCAGAGTCATTCTCTGGTGGCTGGATTAGCGGGAGCAGGGTTAGCTATTTTCGGACCTTCCGTGCTCGTGTGGGAGGGATGGCGCAAAGTTTTTATAGGTTTGCTCTTTTCTACCTTCTTGGGATTTTTTGGAGGCCTGGGGATCATGTTATTGCTCTACCGCGTTTTTTATAAACGCCGGCTTGGGTCCATTCGAATCGTTTTTGGTCGTCTCCAGGTCCTCTCTGCGGCCTTTATGGCTTTTAGTCACGGAAGCAATGATGGACAGAAGTTCATCGGTGTCTTTACATTAGCCCTTTTCCTCGGAGGAATCCTGCCGGAGTTTCAGGTTCCCCTTTGGGTGATTCTGCTCTGTGCAGGTACGATGGGGGTTGGAACTGCTTTTGGGGGCTGGAAAATTATCCGGACTATGGGTATCCGGCTGACCAAGCTAGAGCCGATCCACGGGTTTGCGGCAGAGACCTCTGCTGCTTTGGTCATCGAGGCGGCATCCAGTCTGGGGATACCGTTAAGCACCACCCATACCATCGGCACATCGATTATGGGGGTAGGGTCGATTAAGAGGTTATCTGCGGTGCGGTGGGGCGTGGCCGGCGAGATCGTCATGACCTGGATCCTGACCTTCCCTGCTTGCGCGCTCATCGCCTACCTTGTGGCCCACTTCATTTCCATATTTATCTAATACAAACGCAGTAAGTAAGTTTACATTTCCTCGGTGGAAGGAGCCTTCAGGCCGAGGGAAATGGGCCAGTGCCTTGAGGGCCGCCACCCCTACCCCTTCACGTGATTATTCCCAGCATCTGAGCCTGCACCAAGCCTCACGTTCGGTTCCCTCGTCCTTCAGTTTCCTTCCCCTCGGAATAGCCTCAATGTAACAAATTTAAATACATTCTTATTAGCTGTTCTCTATTTTATTCCTATAGAAATTCCAGGCGCGCTCTAAATCCACAGGGGGGAGTGTCTCCTCCTTTCTCAGTGCGGAGTCTTCAGGGGAGAGGATAATGGGAGTGCCGATCTGCAATGCCCCGTAGAGCATGTCTGCGGCCTCTTCTAAATAAATTGCCATCATCACCGCCTCAGGAATAGTCCTTCCTACAGTCACCTGACCGTTTCCCCTGAGCAGGATGGCGGGTTTTTGCCCTAGGGCTGCCACGACCTGCTCACCAAGCTTTTGGGTCGAGACAAGGTTAGTTTTTGGAAAGACAGGGACTCCACCGGAGAAGAAGCTCCCGTGATTATGGACCGGTTCGATCATTTTCTCGGTTACCGAAAATAGGCCAGCCCTGCGGCCGTGAATTCGGGCAATAGCATGGATGTCGGCTCGTCCATTAAAGATGGCGGTATGAAGGGGAGCTTCGAAGGGAGGGGTGGATTTGCCCTCAACCAACTCTCCTTTGAGGTTCAAAACGAGCAGATCCTTGTCTTTTACCAGGGCCAGGCTAACCCTGGGGGTCAGGACGAAAAGGTCCGAGCCCGAGAGGCGTGCGCTCATATGACCAAAGCCATGCACCAGGCCTTCGCGGGAAAGAATCCTACAGGCAGTGATCAGCTTTTTTCTTATCTGAGCGGATTTTTCTTCCATATAGCCCCTTTAATTTGATCGTAATTTAGACTAGAATATATAATTTCGAACGGTCAGGAAAGGGGCAACAGTGAGAATCAAGGTAGACTGCTATTCAGGCTACAAGGGCAACGAGAGGCCTATGCGGTTCTTTCTGGGGAATCGATCCATACAGGTTGAGGAGGTAGTGGATCGGTGGTATGGGGAGCATGGAAGTTACTTTCGTGTGTTGGGAAATGACGAGAACCTCTACATCCTTAAAGGACCCGTAGAAGACGGACTTTGGGAGCTCATCTCTTTCACTCATAGAGATTCGCGGGGTACGGAGTTGGAGTTCGAAGGAAAGAGGGAGTTGCAGTAAAATCCTTACGATCTTCCCACCTGTGGATGTGTGATTTCACTTAACTGAATCCACAGACACGTTTCTTATTAAACTAAAAATTTCGAGGATTAGGTATTTATGGCTAAGACAAAAGTCGGAACACTTGTATACTGGCGTAAATCTTCATCTATCCTGGCAGTATTCCGTATCATGCCGGAAGAGGGCTCTAAATTTCCCCCTTACAAGGCCGGTCAGTACATCGCGCTCAGGCGTGATGACTGCAGGCTCACGAAAAAGGTCGTTGGGCCGGACAGAAAGGTGGAGTATGTAGCGGTGCTGGATGCGGACGGTAATCCAAAGCGAGGCCCGGTGACCCATTCCTATTCAATCACCTCCGCTCCCTTTGAAACCTTAGAAAAGGGGTATCTGGAGTTTTATGTGATTCTGGAGATTGACGAGAAAGGGGTCCCTGGCAGGCTAACGGAGTCGATGTTTCGCATGAATCCTGAAGAAGACAACAAGATGATCTATTTTGACAAGATCGCAGGGGGCTTCACGCTGGATAAAACGGCAGCGGGCTTCGAGAACGTGGTGCTGGTAGGGACAGGCACTGGGATCGCCCCGTTTATCTGTATGGTTAGGCAGCTCGACTACGAGGCATCTCAGGGGAAGAAAGACAACGTCAAATATGTACTGGTCCATACGAACAGGACCTATGAAGAGTTGGATTATTATCAGGAGCTGTGCGCAGCTGAGACTCGGCAGCGCTTTGATTTTACCTACGTCCCCTCGGTGAGCCGGCCAACACAGCGGGATTTAGACGATCCTAAAATGGGTAAGGGGAGAGCCAATAACCTCTTGCGCCATATTTTGGGGATGCCACTCAAAGAAGAACAGGACCTTCAGGAAGCTAGCTCTAAAGGTAAAGATCCGGCGAAAGCCAAGGCTACGCTGGAAAAAACAATAAAGCCTGTTCTGCCGGCGCAACATTCACAGGAAAAGCTACAGAGGCGGATGGATCCCCCGAAGACCGTAGTGATTACCTGCGGCAACCCCTGGTCGATGGAGGATATCAAATATGCTGCCGATTACAATCACATTCACTTTGAGAAAGAAGATTGGTAAATTTCTACCTTTGGTGAGTACTCTGATACTTTCCATCCATGTCTTGAATTGGCTCCCAGATTCGAATCGGTCCATCCTACTGAATACAACACGAGCCACAAACCGAGTCCAAGACCCGGAGCTGTAGCCTGGCGTTTAAGCTCAACCGGTGCTTCTAGCGATCGGTCTGAAGCGAAAAGTTAGAGCGCTCTTCTCTCGCCATAGCATACTCAAATTCCGGGACGGGCTTTCCGTTCTTTTCAAATCCACACGGATTTTCGCCGATAAAGCGCATACCGACCTTTTCGAAAACGCGCTTGCTCTGCACATTCCACGTGGCATGCGCTCCCCGTATGGTTTTAGCACCAAGCTGGGAAAAGCCAAACTCGAGGATCGCTCTGGCAGCCTCCGCAGCGAAGCCTTGTCCCCATTCCTCTGGATGTATCCAGAAACCAATACTCCAAACATCTGCTTGTGGCTCGACGTGAATATCGATACGTCCAACGGGATGCTGCGTCGCCTTCAGAACAATGGTGAATGTAAATGCCTGACCCGCCCGCCACGCTTCCAGGTTTCTGCGATTGACCTCGATAAGCTCTTGTTGGTCCACTGGAGGATTCCAGCGCATACCATCGGTGAATCCGGGAAAGCGGGACGCTGCCCAAACGAACGGCACATCCTCCTCGGAAACAATGCGCAAGGTGCAGCGTGGTGTGTGCAAAGTCAAAGTAATGGGAATCATATCCAAGTGAATCGCTCTAACCATTGAGTATACTGAATGGGGTCAGGCAGACCTTATTGATCTTTTCGCTCTTTTCCCACTTCTTAAAGTGTCACGGATATTCTCCCTCACCCTTTGTAGTTCTCCATCCTTCCCCAGTTGATCTACTAGTTTTCCCAACCCCCGGCTTCTGGCCATGCGCAAAACTAAGCCGGGCCGATTCTAAAATCAATACGGCATGCCTGACGCTTTCTGTATGTTCTTGCATAATAAAAAAAATTGAGCCCGCACCGTCGGAGTTATTCCAGCTAGTCAACAACGTCCCTTTCTCCCCACATAAAACTCTCAAGCCAAAC
>JAPUHZ010000121.1 GCA_027297485.1 Deltaproteobacteria bacterium | reverse complement strand
GCAGGGGTAGTTCCCTTCGCCCTAGTGGTTCCCTTCGCCCTAGTGGTTCCCTTCGCTTGACTGGTTCCCTTCAGGTTTGGCTTTGGAGAGGAACCCGGAAGCGCAGCTCCCTTAACCGCGGGAAGCCCCAGACCTTCACCGGGCGCTTTTCGCGCACTCGGGGGAAGGCTCTGAGGGGAGGCTGTTGAGGCGCCGGCGAGAGCCTTCTTATAGACGGCGAGGGCTTCGTCATGCTGGCCACGAGCATCAAGCGCCGCGCCGACCGTGTACAGCGCGTCCTGATGAGCCGCGAGAGTCCGGTCAATCTGTGATTTGTACAGATAGGTAAGGCTGAGATTTGCCAGGAGCAGCAGTACCAACGCCGCCCGAAATAAAGTAACGGTGCGGAGTCCCAGGATGGTTGACTCATACTCTGCGACAAAGGGTGGTCTAATTCTCATTGGGGAAATCCTCTTTATTCCATGGATTCCGTGCCAGAGGGGTACATTCTCCCTTCTGGCTCCCCTCCCAATGTATCGATTGAAATTGTTCCTTTATTAAGTAAATGCGTCAAGTGAAAGCTGTCGGGATTAAGGATACTTAGCGGAGAAGAACTTGCTGGTGATGCGTCGCAAGAGGGCCGGCAGGATTAGGAAACTCTATGACCGGGCCCGAACAATTCATCTGTCAATCATTCTTGCATTCTCGCATTCTTGATCTTTCGCAGTTTCGAGGGAAACGCTGAGAAATAACAGGAGGAAATCGGCAAATCCAACATGAAACGATGAAACGATAAAACCCACACGCGAACAGGGAACGTCATGCTGCAACAGGTGCGCTCTCGGAAGTTAAAAGCCGACTCGGAGGGATAGCTGCAGCCTGCGCGCCGATTGGGCGCCGACCGCTTGGCCGAAGAAGGGAGAGCTCTGGTTACCGATGAAGCGGGAGAAATTCACTCGATTGAGAATGTTGAATGCGTCGAGGGCTACACACGGCGCCGCGTGCTCACAGGGGAGAAATGATGAGCCCGAAATCTCACGGATTTCGACTCATCCGGTATGTAGACTCTCTCATTGGAACTGGTACAAAAACTCGGTCAAGTCATCGGCACCATCCCTGGAGGCAGGCCAATGTAAATCCTTCAACAGGAACCAACTCAGTTTGACCAAACACTCTCTCTGCTGATTCAACAACTCTCTTATTGGTTAACTTTCATGAATTCCTGTCTTGAGCTCCTCCAAATTCTTAAGGTGCTCCGTGAACGACTCGCGGGTTAGGTCACCACTTGCCATCATTGCTTGTACTAATTGATATTGGCCGTCATCCTGGGTTTCCCTTTCAAGGATTTCGATAATCTTGGCTTTGGCGTTCTGATCTAGAATCTCTGCCATGTCGCGGCCAAGTAGTCGAATCCCAGCCCTCACATAATCGAAATCTTCCACTTGGGTCAAATCAAGATGTTCATCCAACACCCGTTCACAATTGCCAGCGTCCATGTAGTGGTGCATGATGTACGCTAGATCGGGTGCATCTCTTTTCCTTTCGGAACCACGGCCAGCCCATGCGGCCAATTTCATGACTGCTAGACCAGCCAGCGTCGCACAACGAATATACAGTGGAGGTTCGGACCTGATTCTTACCATTAGCGCCACCTTCCAGGCCTCCTCGAACCCAAGAACATTCATCACAATGCTGTGGTCGGGTGGACAGCTTATATTCCTGTCACCTTGTTCAATGATTCCAAAGGGAAGAATATCAACTGGGAGTTCCTCCATGTATAAGAGCCTTTGAATCTCCTTTGTGGGAGTAAAATCCTTACTTTGCAGTAGCGTGTCTCTTAACTTGTTCAATTCATCCCAATTTGAGACCCGAATTCCTAAATCGATGTCCATCGTTGCGCGTGTTATTTCTCTCCCATACCCATGTACTAAGATCATGTCTCTTGCCCTAGCACCCACGACATAGAATTGGATGCCACAAGAAGTGGCAACCTGGGTAAGCGAGTCGTAGAGTTGTAAAGAAAGCTGATCAACCTTGCCGGACAAGTCTAGTAAGGTGTCGCCGAAAACGCACGAGAGTCTCTACAATTTCCGCTACCATGACGGTATGAGTATGGGAATGCTTGCTTGGAACTTATTGAAAACGGTGGCGGGGACGACGGGACTCGAACCCGCGACCTCATGCGTGACAGTTCATTGGGCGATGTGGGCCAGAGCGATAAGGAGTGAGCCCAAGTGACACGTATCGTTCGAGATCGATCATTTCAGAGGGGCAAGGAAGTGACACTGAGGTACCTTGAGTGACAAGGAGTTAGCTAGGGTAGCACGGCAGGGTTACGTCACAAACTACGTCACAAATTTGAACGCCAGATACGGTTGATCCATTAGGGGGGTACGTGCCAGATGACCCCCCGGTCGGTTGATAAATGGGAACCTCCGTAAACGAAATCTAGGCTGATTTAGGTTTAGTTCTTGACGGATTTCCTGGGGAGGGAGAGGTGATTCGGTGGGTTTACTCGGGGAAGTTCATCCGCCGCAGGAGGTCTTGCACCCGCGGAAGGAACTCAGCTAGCCAAGCTGCTGCCGGCGCCTATCACAGACGCGCCGTGCTTCCTCGAATGCCTTACGGGACTTTAGCGCTATGAGTTCGGACCTCCCATCGAAGACGCGTCCTTCGGTGTACCCCTATCTTCAAATCCGTCGCGCCCCCTTGAACTTGCCTGAATTCGCCCTAACGACCTACATTGAAATGCCATTATGCTCCGCTTAAGATGGCTCCCATCGGAAGGACCTCTCTACTCAGGAAGATTTGAATCCATCGGTCCTCGCCTCACAAAGGTTAAGAGTCGCTTGATGGGAGGCGCATCTTCCCCTGCCTCGCAATGGGGGAAAGTATAGTGACAGATTCGGGATTCTCAGAGAACTTTTTTGGATTTCTTGAGGGGAATCGGTCGCTTTCAAATCGGGGGGAAATCTTGAAAACAACCCTCACGGAATAAGAAAAGCTTTCTTCAGCTGGAATCAGTTGGAAAGGCGGAATCCTCCGCGGGTGGGATGTGGCTAGTTTCCTGTGCCCTGCATAACATCCCGGACGGTCTTGAGTTTCTGTGCCTGCTCGGTTGCGAGCTGGTCGATAACCGTGCCCGGAGCAAGCTCGGCGGCCTTTTCAAAGGCTTCGATGGCTTCGGCGTATTTACGCTCGTCACTGTAGGCTTCGCCCAAACGGAAGTAGTCGATCGGGTCGGGGGAGCTGGTCAGACTGACGGCAATCTCGTACTCCTCCTGCGATTTGGCCGATATGCCTCGCTGGAGATACACAAAGCCCAGCGCCGAGTGGAGCATACTTTTGAAGGTGGCTTTCGTCTTCTCAAATTCTTCCGGTAAAACGTTGGCAGGTTGAGGTAGAACGTCCACCCTTTCTAGACCATGCCTGGCGTATCGTTCTGCACGGCTCAATTTCTGCGCCATTTCCAACCCGCTGCCCTGGAGCTTTTGGGGAAGCGTGTGCGCAACGATGGCCAGGGACGTGACATTATCAGGATCTAGCGCAATAGATTTTTCGCCATTTTCCACGACCTTGTCATAGTCGTTCTTTTCCCGATAGGCGGTGGCCAGTGCCGAATAAACGAGGCTCCGAAGCTGGCTTTCAGGGTAATCCTGGAGGAACTTTTCAGCCAGTGCAATCATCGGGTCGGCGCCCGGTTGGTTGACGGCTTCCTGAAAGGCCGCCTGCTCCTCAAGGGGCACCACCACCTTGCGCGGCGAGGTCTCCTGAGCGTGCTTGGCCCGGATGGCCTGGGCGCGGGCTTCCATTTTTCCCGCCTCGGCATCCCGGTCCATCTTCCGCAGCAAGCGGGTGTAATTCTCGAGGCTCATGGCCACGTCGGGGTGCTCCGGTCCCAAGGCCTTCTCATAGATCGCCAGCGAGCGCTTGTAGAGCGGCTCAGCCTGCGCATAGTTGCCCTGGGTGCGGTATAGCTCCGCCAGGTTGTTGAGGCTGGCGGCCAGGCGTTGGTCTTGTTCTCCGAATTTCCCCGCCTCGCTAATAGCAGTCTTGAATTGCTTCTCGGCCTCTACATAGTCACCTTGCTGGTACGCCTTCGTGCCAGCGGCGGTGGACTTCTCCCATTTTGTGTCCTGTGCATAGGTAGTAGGAGGCAAGAGAGCCAAACACAGCACTCCCGCCAGCAACCAACGTGT
>JAPUHZ010000120.1 GCA_027297485.1 Deltaproteobacteria bacterium | reverse complement strand
AGTAGCTAATATCGCTCTGTCTCTTGAGCACCCTCAACAAGCCCTCTGACCTGGGACGGCACGGCCCCATCCTTGGTCCCGGTCGTGAGTGTTCCAAGCGCACGTTGCCGGGAATTTGTAGAGCCGGAGTTCGCAGGGCGGCGTTGTTGAGGGGGTTCAAGAGACAGATTCTAAAAAGGAGTCTAAGGAGTCTAAGGAGTCTCTTTCTACTCCCTCTATATACTCCTCTCAATAACTCCCTAAGATTAAGAAAGAGACTCATAAGATTCCTTATGTTCTTTGTTTCCAACTGTTTCTCATTTCCGAGACTCATAAGAGACTCATAAGAGACTCATAGAGACTCATAAGCAAAACCCAGTGGTAGTAAGGGTTGCCAATCGCGCAAGCAAATAAAGCACAGAAAAAACCCATGTTTAGTGAGCGTCAAAAGTCGGAAACTCACGCTCACGGAAACCAACGTTTTTGCCGTTTTCATCATGATAATTGTCGCCGTAGAGGTCATTGGCCACTAGCTTTCTCAAAGTTATCCGGGTTTATTGAGACTCCACGGACACGGTCATGATCGTGTTCCCCGTCACTGCCGTGGCCGACATCCACCTCTTTAAGGTGGGTGGGTTCGAGCTTCCACTGAATGGCGTGATTAACCTGCCCGGATCGGAGGATTTTGAACTGGCCTATTACTTGATCGCGGTGGCGTCGGAGTTGTACGCCGAAGGAAACACGCCGGGCCTGATCGGTGTTGCCGGTGATCTCAATGCCGGATTCCAGGGCAAGCGGAAATAGCTCTCCGGCTCCTACACTCTTTTGGTGGAATCGACTCCACCATTTGCCCACCAACAGCTCCCAGATCTCCCCTTCGGTGTCCGAGGCCGCGTAAAAATCATCCAGGTTTTCCAAAAAGCCCTTGATGCCGGCAGTTCGCAAAATGCCGCCCATTGTCATCGCCCATTCCTCGTAACTGCCTAGAGTTCTTTCCTTCCACAAAGGTTGGCCCGCTACGATCCATGATTGGATTAAAGTCAATGCTGCCCGCACCAAAGCAGCGCGGTGTTCATCCGCCCATTTTTTGAGGTCCGGGTGTTTGAAGTCCGCTGCTGGCCGCTCCCATGGGCGTTGGCAATCGGGGTCAATACGACACCTTATTGATCTCCTGGAGATCTCGGGGCTGAATACGGGATTGGTGGCGGTGGTGACCCAAATGCAGCGCACTGGCAAAGTTACCATCTTGCTTATCCCTAGGATTCGATCCGACCAATACGGCTCGGTTAAAGCCGCCGCTAGTGATCTTGAGCTTAGGGGGTCCGTAACATTGTCAATTTTTACTACCCCCGCGCCCTGCATCAAAAGAGCCGTTATCTGTTTCCTCCATTCGTCTTCGCTGCTCACTTGGGTAATGATTCCAACGTGTGGGCCATAGGCAGGACTCAAACACGCGCTAGAACACAGCCCCTTTCCGGCACCAGCATCTGAGCCCTCCATCGAGTGATTTGGCGTCGGCCCTTGGATCACGTCGCGGACAAAGGGAAGTAGAATCAGCTCGATCGCCGCCGCGAGATCCGCATTCGACTTAAACGGAAAATCCACCAGCAAATGCTGAGTAAATAGTCTGCGGGCCTGGGTGATGTCATCGCGTGTCGGGTTTGTCGGCACTTCGGGAATGGTGAGCCCCTTTGGAGGGGAGAGGAACGTCCGGGACGATGGAGAGTACCCTGCTTCGGTCTGCAGCGATCCATCAGGACCGAACACCGGCACCTGCACAATCCTCTCCAGTTTCGGTAAGGGGGGATCCGGGGTTGCCAACATATCCCGGATAACATCCACCGGGGGCTTGGACGGCTTTCTAATTGTTTTGTGATTAACTGTGATCTTCTCGTACCACTTTGCTGATCTGGCTGACTCATAACGCAGGCGGTCCGGCGTGAGCTGGCGGGCGACAGGCTCTCCATTGTCGCTGTGCTCCAGTCGGCAAAGCATATCGCCGAAGCGAAACAGGTGAGGGGGTGAGTTGGATTTCTCAAGAGCTGACCAGGCTTCTTCGGTAATCTGTTGGAGTTCTCGATTGGTGGCGTTGATATGAGGCAGTTTCAGCTCGCCCAAGACTCACCGCCCTTCAAGTTGGAAACAAGTTGGTCGATGAGCGGCTGGACGTGTTTTTCAAAATGCGGAGTTTTCCCTTGACCCTCACGCTGCGACCAAAAGTCAAGATGAAGCGTCGTCACCGGGGGGGACTCCCTAAGGTCGATGCAAATATGGTGGCCGGACCATGCGTCCAGTTCCCAATGGGCGAAATAAATTTTAGGCGGTAGGGGCTTTATCGGAGCTGTTGAGCGCTCAACAACTAGAAGAACAAAATTCTCACAACGGTAGTCCGATAGAAGCTCCAGTGAATGCCCTTCGATGAGCCCGAAGAACTGCTCCCGCATGCCGTCAAGCCATGACAAGGACGAGTCTTTCCAGGCATGGCCGCGAGAGTCGAAAATCCCTACGGCTACTTCAGGCTCGGGTGATGTGGTTTTAAAGGGTCTGATTTTTGTGGTAGAATATTTCATAAGTTATTCCTTTGGGAGAAGGGTAGCGGTTTAGAGATTAGGTCGTTGGGGGGCTAAGGAGTCCCCCATCTCTCTTTCTAGGCCGCGCTCGCACTCACCTTCTCTTTCGCTGACCGCTCGACAATAAGCGCCTCCAAGTCGGCCCGCTTGAACCGCAAAGCGCCCAAAACTTTGAAGGAGCGAATCCTTCTCTCCCAGGCCATTTTTCTAAGAGTGGAAGGGTGAAGCCCTGTAATTAAAGAGCCCTCATTCGCTGTCAAAAAAATTGCTTCGTCACTCATGTCGGTATCTCCTACAAATGTTTGCTAGACAACTAATACTGTAGCTATCATACGCCAGAACGGCTCCCTATTCAACCGTAAGATGTTGAAAAGAAATAAGTTAACAGAAGTTATATGTTAACTTCCGGGGCGAGTAAATCACCCTGAATCAGTGGTTTGAAGGAGGAGCGGAAAGGTTTCGTTAACTCTGTTAACTCTGAGGCTCATTTATTTTTCTGTACCGCGCAGAGAAAAACGATTTAACCTTGGCATTTAGATTTTCGTCTTTCAGTGCCTCTGACCAGCTCTTCCCGTCATAAGGGCACGCAAACCCGGCTCTGTCCAGAGCAGCCACAACTGCCGCCGCCTGTTTGCCGTGAGGAGTGGTTTCGTAATAGTAGGTAATGTACTCGTCTATGAGGTCGTCAACCGTGATGGGGCCGTGCATGGCTCTAGTGATAGCTTCCTTAATGAACCGAGCCTGCTCAAAGCGCCAGGACGTTTGTTCATCGTCGGGCAGCGGGGCCTCCAAAAGATCGGGAGACAAAAGCAGATCTATTTCTCGAAGGGTCAACGCAGGCATCCTTTTTGGGCTTCCCAGATTTGTTTCCCACCGCCTAAGAACGGTAATTATATTCATAATACGCACAAGGCATTCGCTCACATAATCTTTCTCTAACCGTGCCAGGTCGTCGGTAATGTGCCTATTGCGAGCGCGATAGTCGTGAAAAGACTGGAAATACTTAAAGAAGTGCTGGAGCTTGCACAGCTCATTTGAAACTGCAATCAGCCGCTTTATTTCGCTGGGCGTTATCCTCGATAGTTTTTCCTGGCATTGCTCCCCGTATTTTCTCTTTTGCCAAACTCGTTTCCAGACAACCTGTTGCTCACTGCGCCCCTTGC
>JAPUHZ010000012.1 GCA_027297485.1 Deltaproteobacteria bacterium | reverse complement strand
GTCGCCCAGGGTGCCGTAAAAGCCGTTCCGGTCCTCCCGCGCGAGCTTCTTGGTAAAGGCGGGCACGAACCTGGCCAGATGATCGCGCAGAAAGAGACGTGTGGCCTTGCGCGTCTCTTCCAGCATCGGTGTATCCCGTTGTTCCAGGGCGTAGGCCTCCTTCAGCGCTAGGAAGGAGAGGAACTCGGACTCGCAGCTCACGTGGTCCGCGCGTTCATGCTCGGCTGGTTTTACGGTTAAACCAAAGGCCTGGTAGAAGCCGGTTAAATCTGCCAATTCCTGCGGTTGTTGGAATAACGCTTCTGCGCCGTATTCAGTCTCGTAGGGTGGAACGGGGCTCCGTACGGTATGACCGAAAAGCCGCTGATACGAGGTCGAGAGATTGGTCACAGTCAAGTCTTTTTTGCGGGCAAGACCTCGCACCACGAGGGCAAGGCTCACCCCTTGTTTTGCGTCCAATACAGCGGCGGCGTCCTCCAGGGCCGCCACGCCCTCCTGTGAGGCGAGGCGGGTCAGTGTCTCCTCCGTCGGCGGTTGAAAGCCAAGTGCCAGCGCACTATAGAGAGTGGCCCGACACAGCGCCAGATCGATCTCACTTATTTCTGGGTCAGTTCTTGGGGTGGCCATAAGCATCTTACCTTTCGAATGTTGGATAAAACGATTTCAAGAAAGTTTTTCGCGCCAAAGACTCCGCCAGAGGACGGATTAAGCCAAGAACGCAAAGAAAGATCCTTACTTATTTCCGCAAACCTTGGCGCCCTTCGCGTCTTTGCGCGAGGTACGTGTTTTTCGATCTCTTTTTCATCCCAAAATTTCAAAATACCTTTTGCTAGCATTTAGATCCCTAAACTATGAGTCAGCTGAAAGCTGACGTCTCATCAATTAGATCGAGTTTGCATGCTTGTCAGGTCGTACGTAAACAGGCTCCTCGACCGTAGTACGAAAGATTTCCTTTCCGTCCTGGCCATAGGCGATGACGGTATCGTTGTAGATGGTAATCTTGCGACCACGAAGAGTGGCCTCGTAGACCTTCGGTCCCTTTTCGATTTCGTAGCGGAAGATTATCCGGTTCGAGCGTCGAAAGAGCTGGAGTACAGCCAGTAGCTCGCGGTCGGGATAGGTGTATCGGTCGATGGCTTGGTCTACGCCAGGACCGAACATCTGGTGTAAATAGGGTCGTGGGACCCAGCGTGGGGGGATGTAATAGCCATTGGGCTCGGTACCGAACTGAGGGTAGAGAGGCAAGGCAACCTTGGCAACATGGACTAGATAATAGAGGGGATGCTGACGATCTTCAGCCCAGGAGCCATCAGGGTTCAGCTTGACCAATCCCTGCATGCGAAGTTGACCCACACAGGCGGCCATGCAACGTGTCTCCATGGGCTGGCCATCGCTCTCCGGATCGGTCCCTTCAACCCGTGGGTAACATCCGACGCACTTCTCTGAGACACGGGTGTTTCCCCGATACATGCTCTTCTTGTAAGGGCAGGCCTCTACACATTTTCGATAACCGCGGCATTCCTTTTGGTCAATCAGGACAATGCCATCCTCAGGGCGTTTGTAGATTGCCTTACGCGGGCAGGCGGCCAGACAGGCGGGGTAAGAACAGTGGTTGCAGATGCGGGCAAGATAGAAAAACCACGTCTTGTGCTCCGCACCACTTACTCCTTCCTTGTCGTACTGGTTCGGCACCCCCTTTTTGCCCACCGGGTTGTCTTCATAGATGTTGGGCGAGTTCCATTCCTCATCACTAGGGAGGTAGCCCAGCACCCGCGAGCTTCCGGGCTGAAGGGACTTCTTGGCTTCAAAGATGGTTTTCCCTTCAAAGCGACCGTAGGGGGCCTTGGGATCCTGGGAGCTCTTACTCGCCCATCGCTGCCCCTCTGGGTCGGCCTCATCCAGTAGCTTGAGAATCTTCATATCCCAGAACTGAGGATAGCCCCCATAGGGTTTCGTCTCGACATTGGCCCACCACATATGCTCCTGACCCTTGCTGAAGGTCCAGGTCGACTTGCAGGCCATAGTGCAGGTCTGGCAGGCGATGCAGCGGTTGATATTGAAGACAAACGCAAACTGCTGACGCGGATAAGCTCCCTCATAGGGATATTCCATCTCGCGACCGAGATGCCAGTTATACACGTTAGGCATCTTTAGCACCCCTCATTTTCATTTTGGATTTTTGATTTGCGATTTTAGATTCCCTGCTCCCCTCGATCGGTAGTCTAGAATCCGAAGTCAAAAGTTCCATACAGTTATAGACCCTAGCCATCTTTAGCACTCATTAGTTTCATTTTGGATTTTTGATTTGCGATGTTCGAATCCGTCGCTCGCATCGGTCGACAATTCAGAATCCGCAATCGAAAATCGGATGCGCCCCCAGACAGCGAGGCATTCGTCGATAATGCTGCGGATTGCCTCGTCGCCGAGTGCCTTGTATGCCCCATGTGCGCCGGCATAAAAAGGATTCTTGAACAGCCACAGTAACTGGGTTTTGTCATAGCCTTGACGGGCGAACTCCTCAGCAAAGACGTAGGCCATTTCAATCATGGCTTCTCTGTCTCCTGGCAGGACAACGCCCACCAGCATGTTGGGATCATTGGGATCGGGATCTTTAAACGGCATGATGTTTATCTCCTACGGACTTCTCTTATTTTTTTACTTTGGTTAAATCTCCAGCGAGGTAACGCTTCATGAAGTCGCTTTCGTTGTCAGGCGTATAGCCTGTGGTCGCCGGCTGCCATATCCCCTTGCCGCCCATGCCGCCGTCCTCGGCCTTGGAAACGCGCACCAGGGTCTCCTTCGGAACGGTATTGATGGCGTGGTTGTCCGATTCACCTCCGAAGAGGAACCCCATAAAAACCTTTTTCTTGTGAAACAGGGTATCCGTCTGATGCATCGGCATGTGCCAGTTGCGCGTGATAGATTGCTGCGAACCATATCGGAGGTTTGCCTGGTAGCCGGTGTTTGCCGATAGGGCCCGACCGTCGGGGCGTGTCTCGTGGGCCTTGACGCTCTTTTCAGTGGCGATGAATGGGGCGTGCTTCATCATGACGATGTTATACGGATAGGCGTGATTGTATTTCACGCGCAGCATACAGCGCGACACCTTGTAGAAAGGGTCGTTCGGGGTAGCGCCCAGGTAAGGGCGGTCGGCGGGGTTGGCGTCCACGTAGACGTAATCGCCATCGTTGATCCCCAGATCCCGCGCTGCCTGAGGGTTGATATGCATCTGGTGCTCTCCCACAGAGGGTGCTCGCTTGTCGAGGCGATAGGGATCGCCAAAGTTGGAGTCGTAGAGCATGTGCCAATCCACGTTCGACCAGCCGCTGTGGACCCGGTGGCGCGTCTTCGGAGTAAGGCAGTAGAAACGGAAGCCCTTCTCCCAGAGAAAGTTTTTTGTCTCTTTAACCCTGCTCCAGGGCAGCTTGACATTTCGGATCGTGCGTTCGTCCCAGTGTTCCGCAGTGAGCGGAATCCCGTAGTCCTCCGGGCGAATGTAAGGGTTTGAACTGACGATCACGTTGGGCAAGTAGGGGGTGGCCTCTGGCCCCTCGCGATGCACGATGAAATTCTCCCCGTACTCGATCGCCTCGGGGATGTCGGCGTAGGCGTGGAGTCTGCCGGTGTCTGTGTGGAACGGCTCGGAATCGTGGATCTGCTCATAGA
>JAPUHZ010000119.1 GCA_027297485.1 Deltaproteobacteria bacterium | reverse complement strand
GTGGTCGCGGAAAGCGCACGACTCTGGGGTGCAGCCCCGAGCACCGGGGATCTCATTCCACCCCTGTGGTGGATCCTTGTCAGGTCTCCCGGTACGCGGATAAAGATAGACGACCGTTCTCCCAGGAAGGCTAGCGAGATTAACAGTATGCCCAGCAGTCGATGGGAGCGAGATCGACGGTAGCCTCATACCGGTCAGGTGGTCACACGCACCGTCGTCGATCGGAGCAGCTATATCTTTTGGCAAGGTGTAAATGTTGTCGCTTCTAGCCATTTCAGATCACGAACCCCGGGCCATATGACTCATTGGGTGTCACCCATTACTTCCCATTACTTTACCACAGGCTGGCGAATGGTTAGGCCGCAAATAGCGACATTTGATACAGTGTTTCCAGCAATTGAGGATTTGACCGCAGAGGCTTGCTCTCATCCGTGGGCTCGAAGCCCAGCGAACGGTAAAATGCGACAGCGGCCGAATTCGAGTCGGTAACCCACAACTTCAGGGTGCTCGCCCCTCGTGAGAGTGCCCACTCCTTGACCGCATTGACGAGCAGTTGTCCCAAGCCACGTCGCCGCTGAGCCGGATCCACCCACATCGCACAAAGATATGCATCGCCACGGACCTCTTCGCAAAGAAACCCTCCGGCAATGCCACAGGCCTGCTCACCTACAAAACCAAGAAATCCAACTGACCTGTCGCCCCCAGCATCTGCAATTGCAGCAGCGTGCCAATCCTCATCAGAATACCTTTGTTCTTCCTCAAGCGTGCTACCGAACGCCTCCGGCGTATCAGCTACTGCAGGAAGCCGGAGCTTCTTGAGGAGCATGCCGTCACTGGCTTGGATCTGCGTGACGTACATTTTTCGTAAAATAACGTTTAAGCTCAGCCGCGTGCAAAACTGCGGGGCTTTTTCTGAGCTTGCCCCCATTGTATGGCTGGGCTCTATCTGGAACTTCTTATTCGCGCGTAGGGCTCTGGTGTGTAAGACTGATTTCTCGTCTTTCGCGGGCGGACTGCATGATAGCCAGGCAAACCTCCAACGTGGCCATGCCCCACCGGCCATCGTGGTAAACGGGCCTGTCCTGGGTCACCGCATCATACAACTCTTGCAACTCAGAACTCCGCGAAGCGCTCCTGCTGGATACCGGTATCTCCCTTTGCCCTTCATCACTGTAGATGTACAGACCATCGCGCGATTGGCGGATATCACCCCGCTCACATGTTGCCAGAGTAATGCCAAAGAAATGGCCACCGCCGGCTATACCTCGCCGCGCTCGGCTCTCTTGTTGGGAGGCGCCATGAGCAAAATCCCCTGCGCGCTGCCCGCCAAAGCGCATAGCCTCTTTAGCCTTCTCCTCATTGATTTCTCTGTTCCTCAACTCCCTTCTTACGTGAACCCTCTCTTCTTGGGTGTAGTGTCTTTCTCCAATCCCCCATGTAAGCTCAGAGGTGTCAAAGTAGCCGTAGCCGTTATAGACAACCGTTGCAGGTATCCCATTCTCAAACTCAAGGAAAGCACTGTAATGTCCCGGCGCTGGGCGCTCACTCATCCATTGGCCGGTCATAGCCCTCACGCTTCTTAACATCCCCCCTCCCAAAAGACGAATGATATCGATCTGATGAGGTCCTTGCCTGTAGACAACCCCGCCGCCAAGTTTCAGATCGAGCTCTTGGGGCATCCTGGGTCTAAGCATCCAGTCTGTATACATCCAGGTATTCAAAGCGCATAGCCTTCCGATCTCACCGGACTGGATAACCTGCCTCATGGCCCGAATGGCCGGATTGAAGCTTTGGGTATGGCCACATAATAGCTTGACGCTGTTTTTTTCCGCTGCCGCCACCATCCTCCCGCACTCCTCAATGGAAAGGGCCATAGGTTTCTCGACGACAACGTGTTTATGGTGCTCGGCCGCTACGATCACATGCTCGCAATGAAACTGATTAGGGGTGGAGATCCACACGGCATCTATCTCCCGGTCAGAGCAGAGCTTCTCCACACTGTCATACACACGACCATGATACTTTTCCCTAAAGGCCTCCAGAGCCTCTTTGCGAAAATCCGCTGCCGCTACAAGCCGGATCCCGGCCGTCTTCTCCATGGCCGGTAGAACCTGAGTGCTCCCAACCCCAAGACCCGCGATAGCAACCTTAAGTATTTTTTGATTCTCAGGCATGATTAACGGTAAACGCATCGCAGCACATCACCGGCCCCTCGATATTACGAGTCACCAGGAGAACCATCTAAGTCCCTGAATGGCAAGTCGCATAGCCACCCCTACTCTACCCTAAGCCTCTCTCCCCTTCAACGATAGGTCTCAATGCCCTCATCCGTCGATAAGGGGCGGAGGATCCCCCAAGTTAGTCCCTGTTTTTAAATTCACCCCATAGGTAAAAAAAAGCTGGTAAAACAGACCTGTTTTTGCTATAAGCTGGAGCTACTAAATACATTACTCTAAGGAGGAACAATGGCCACAAAAAAACGTAAACCGAATCCCGCCTTCATGAAACCCGTGCAGCCTGATGCTGCCCTGGGTGCAATCGTCGGGACCAAACCTATACCCCGCACGCAGGTGACCAAAAAACTCTGGGCCTACATCAAACGAAATGGGCGCCAGGACAAAAAGAAAAGGACCATGATTAATGCCGATGACAAACTGAAACTTGTCTTCGGCGGAAAAAAACAGGTCACCATGTTCGAGATGACCAAACTGGTCAGTAAACATATGAAATAAACGCTAGCCGGTCGATATTCCACATGACAGCGGCCGAGGCAATAGGGTGGGCCGCTTGCTGCGGCCCCAGTTTGCCCACGATTCCGGCGCTCATGCCTGAAAGAAACGGAGAAAGAGAGGACAACACGGTTTCGGTCATCGACACGGCCAGCGATGAGGTGATCGCTATCATTGAGGTCGGCAAGGGGCCCCAGGGCATAGCCGCCGGGCTATTACCCATGGGACCGTAAAGAGACTAGCAGTTCTCCGCTGACAGCCTCAAAACCAAAAGTTGATCGCTAATCACTAACGGTGAGTTGTTGTTTCCCGCTCTGAGGAACAGGCCTACCTAATCTAATAACTTCTTACCGCTGCTGTGTGGCCTCAAAGAGGTGCAATTGGTGAGTATGGCCCTCATCGTCAAAGTGGACGGGATAGTTGGCGGTGAAGCAGGCATCACAGAAGCCCTGGGTTAGGCCGTTAACGAAGACGTACATCCCCTCCTGACTTAGATAGGCGAGGCTATCCGCTTCGATGAACTTGCGGATCTCCTCGACGGAACTGGAGGAGGCAATCAATTCGTTGCGCGTCGGGGTATCAATCCCGTAGTAGCAAGGGCTGATCGTGGGCGGTGAGCTGATTCGCAAGTGCACTTCCTTCGCGCCGGCATCGCGCAACATCCGGATAATCTTACGGCTGGTGGTCCCACGTATGATCGAGTCATCCACCACCACCACCCTCTTCCCATCCAGCACCTCACGCTGGGCATTGAGTTTGATCTTGACACCGAAGTGACGAATCGACTGCTGCGGCTCGATGAAGGTCCGTCCCACGTAATGATTGCGGATCAGGCCAAATTCCAGGGGAAGCCCGGATTCCCCGGCATACCCGATCGCTGCGGGAACCCCGGAATCCGGGACCGGGGTGACCAGATCTGCCTCCACCGCACTTTCACGGGCAAGCTGACGGCCCAGCTCCTTTCTGACCTGATAGACATTGCGGCCGTAGAGCTTGCTGTCCGGACGGGAGAAGTAAATGTATTCAAAGATACACTTGGCATGAGGGGCAGGCGGAAAGGGCTTCAAGGATTCCATCCCATTAGCAGTAAAGGTAAGGATCTCTCCAGGCTCTACCTCCCTTAGATATTCTGCCTCGATCAGATCCAGCGCACAGGTCTCTGAGGCCACTACATACCCACCGCGGTTACTACCCGACTTAAACCTTCCCACGACCAACGGGCGGAACCCCAGGGGATCCCGGGCCGCAATCATCCGGTCTAAAGTCAAGAAGAGAAGAGAGTAGGCCCCTTTTACGCGGCTCAGCGCCTCGACAACCCTCCCCATAAGGGTTGTCTCCCTGGAGGTGGCGATGAGGTGAATGATCACCTCAGTATCCGAGGTGGACTGAAAGATGGAGCCGGAGGCCTCCAGACCATCCCGCAGGACCCCAGCGTTGACTAGATTGCCATTGTGAGAAATGGCAATCGGACCCTGGGCATATTCAACGACAAAGGGTTGAGCGTTCTTGAGATGGCTCTGCCCTGTGGTGGAATAGCGGTTGTGTCCGATAGCACTGGGACCCTGCAGACGCTTGATAATCTCTTCTTTAAAAACATCAGCCACAAGACCCATCTGGCGATGAGAAGTGAGAATCTTGCCATCCGAGGAAACAATGCCGGAAGATTCCTGACCGCGGTGTTGAAGGGCGTAGAGGCTAAGATAGACCATGTTGGCTGCCTCGGGTTGGCCGTAGACTCCAACTACTGCACACTCTTCACGAAATTTATCAAACACTGCTTTAAGCCTCTATTTAAGCCGCCGTTCCAAACTGCTCGACCAAAGGGACTTAAGCTCCTCCACAGACTGGTTGATGAAGGGCTGAACGACAAAACGCGTCCCACTCACCTCGCCAATCACCTGCACCGGCGCCCCTTCTCTCGCGGCAATCTTTCTAAGGCGATTTAGGTCCCTCTCTTTTATAGAGACAATAATGCGGGACGGCGACTCACCAAAAAGAAGAGCATCCGCCCGCATCATCTCATGCAACTCGATCCTGACCCCTAAGGCCCTCTCCGGCGCCCACACACAGCACTCTGCCAGCGCAATGGCCAGGCCACCTTCAGATATATCATGAGCAGAACGAATAATCCCCTTCTCAATAGCCTTAAGGCAACACTTCTGAACAGCCCGCTCTAATCTCAAATCGATCCAAGGAGGAGTGCCTTTGACCAACCCATGAACGACCTTAAGATACTCACTCCCTCCAAGCTCTTCCCGGGTGCGCCCCAGGAGCACCACTTGATCCCCGGCGGACTTAAACCACGGCGTAACACACCGCTCCACCTTGGGCAAGAGGCCCACCATCGCCACTGTGGGCGTTGGATAAATAGGAACTCCATCGGTTTCATTATAGAAGCTTACATTCCCGCTCACAACAGGGACTCCCAAGGTGATGCAGCTATCCCGCATCCCCTGAAGAACCTGGGAGAACTGCCACATCACTTCTGGTTTTTCAGGGCTGCCAAAGTTGAGGCAATCGCTCAGTCCAAGAGGCCAAGCCCCAACACAGGCGAGATTGCGCGCCGCCTCCGCTACCGCTAAGACCCCCCCGACATAGGGATCTAGATAGCAATAACGACTATTGCCATCGACGGTAAGCGCCAGCCCTTTTTCAGTTCCTTTGATGCGAATCACCGCGGCATCCGAGCCTGGCGCCACCACCGTGTTGCTGCGCACAAAATGGTCGTATTGACGATAGACCCACTCCTTAGAGGCAACGTTGGGAGAATCGAGGAGGAGCCTCAAGGTTTCGCCTAGCTCCCTTGGCTGCTCGATTTCCGACAAGTCCAACTTCTGCACTTCGTCGTGGCCCTGAGGCCGCTCTGCAGGACGGCTATAAACTGGGGCCTCCGTGGTCAAAGCCGCAATAGGGATGCGGGCCACTTCTGCGCCATGAAACAGAACACGGAACAAGCGATCCCCGGTCACTTTACCGACCACCACGGCATCGAGATCCCATCGTTCGAAAATACGCTTAACCCCCCCCTCAGTCCCTTTTTTAGCCACTAGAAGCATCCGTTCCTGCGACTCCGAAAGGAGAATCTCATAAGGGGTCATCCCTTGTTCCCTAAGGGGGACACGGGAAAGATCCAGCTCCACACCGGTTCCTCCCCTACTTGCCATCTCGGCGGCCGAGCTGGTAAGTCCCGCGGCACCCATATCTTGGATTCCAACCAGCCAATCCCTCTCCATTAGCTTGAGGCAGGCCTCTAAAAGGAGCTTCTCCGTGAAAGGATCACCCACTTGAACTGTAGGCCTTCGTCCCTCCGCCCCTTGAGAGAAGGCCTCGGAAGCCATGGTGGCACCATGGATTCCATCCCGTCCCGTCTTCGCACCAACATAAATCAACGAGTTGCCGATCCCCTTCGCCCTCCCCCGAAAGATCCGCTTTTTCTTAACGATCCCAAGGGCAAAGGCGTTGACCAGAATATTGGCGTTGTAGCATTCGTCAAAAAAAAGCTCTCCACCCACCGTGGGGACCCCGACGCAATTGCCGTATCCTCCGATCCCTGACACCACAGCACCCAGAAGATAAGGCGTGCGGGGGTGATCGAAGCTGCCAAAACGGAGGGAGTTCAAGGAGGCGACGGGACGTGCCCCCATAGTGAAGATATCTCTTAAAATCCCTCCAACGCCCGTGGCAGCACCCTGATAAGGTTCAATGAACGAGGGGTGATTATGGCTCTCCATTTTAAAGACCGCGGCCAATCCGTTACCGATATCCACAATCCCGGCATTTTCTCCGGGACCTTGAAGGACTGCTCGACCTTCCGTGGGGAGGAGCTTGAGCAGACCCTTGGAGCTTTTATAGCTGCAGTGCTCCGACCACATAACAGAAAAAATCCCTAGCTCGGTGGTATTGGGCTCTCGTCCCAGAATTTTTAAAATATTTTGATACTCTTCCTCGCTCAGGCCATGACTTGCAATGATCTCTGCGGTGAGTGAGGGCTGAGGAAATTCTCTTGTGCTTAACCGCGCCATGCCCTTTTCTCCCGTGTATCCCTCTTATTCCGGGCAGCTATCACCGAGGAGAAAATTTTCAGCCCATCTTCGCTGCCCAGTATCTTTTCTCCCGCCTCCTCGGGGTGAGGCATCAACCCAAAGACATTTCTCCCCTTGTTGCAAACACCGGCAATATGATCCAGGGAGCCGTTGGGGTTGGCTGAGGAAGAGATTTTCCCTTTGCTATCCACGTAGCGCAAGATGATCTGCCTATTTTTGCGCAGCCGCTCCAAGGTCACCGGGTCCGTATAATAGCAGCCGTCGCCGTGTTTGATCGGAAGCCTCATAAGCTGCCCTTTCTTTCCCGCACAGGTGAAGGGAGTGTCGGTTTCCTCCAGACGCAAAAAAACATGACGACAGACAAACTGAAGACAGCTATTGCGCGTCAGCGCCCCCGGCAAAAGCCCGGCCTCACAGAGGATCTGAAAACCGTTGCAGATGCCCAGAACGAATCCGCCATTGCGGGCAAACTCAACGATCCCCTGCATGATCGGAGAGAAGCGGGCCATGGCACCCGCACGGAGATAGTCGCCATACGAAAACCCGCCCGGGAGGACAAGGCAGTCGAATCTGCCGTCGAGGTTATCCTTGTGCCAGAGGAACTCGACCTTTTGCCTCAAGACTTCCTTGAGACAGTCATAGACATCCTGCTCATCACAAGAACCTGGAAAGACGATCACGCCCCAACGCACGGTTCACCCCGATCCGGCAAAATTTTCCCGCCCTGTGCGATCGTTATTGTATGTCACAACGGAACCATCATCTCGACGATAACTTTGCGATGATAGTCAATGAGCTTGCTGACGCAGCCTCCAATAAACCCCTGCCGGATCGGGGCTCACTCCTGGATCTCGAAATGGTAGTCTTCTATCACCGGATTGGCAAGCAGCTTTTCACACATTTCACGGAGCCGGACTTCGGCTTCTTTACGAGATGGCACATCCAGGTTAAGCTCAAGATACTTCCCCATCCGCACCTCTTGAACCTCCCGGTAGCCCAACGTGTGAAGAGATCGCTCTACCGCCTTACCCTGGGGATCCAGAACCCCGTCCTTAAAGGAAACAAAAATCTTGACGCGCATAGAAATATTCATCCCTTGACCACACACCCGGCGGCAGAAGGGCCTTTTTTCACGTCCTTGTCAGTGAAAGACCCTGCGAAAGATCAACCCCACGTTTCTTAGATACTGCTTTAAATTCCAGATCTGTTCAATGTCGCTTGAAGAAAGGTATCGGCGCAATTGCAGATCCTTCATGAGCTCCAGCTTAAAATCTCCACCGTCCTTCCCCGCCTTCAGGGCGTGACGCTGTACGATCCGATAGGCCTCATCTCGCGATACCCCCTTGTCCACAAGGCGCAGCAGAACCCTCTCCGAGAATATCGCTCCCCCGCTCTTTTCCAGGTTGCGTCTCATCGCCTCCGGATAGACGCAGAGATGTTTTAAGATGTGGGTCATGCGGCCCAGCATGAAATCGAGCAAGATCGTTGCATCCGGCGCAATCACCCGCTCCACTGAAGAGTGGCTGATATCCCGCTCATGCCAGAGGGGGATGTTCTCCATGGCTGCCATGGCGTAAGAGCGAACGAGCCGCGCCAGACCCGACACGTTCTCCGACAAGATCGGATTTCTTTTATGGGGCATCGCCGATGACCCCTTCTGTCCCTCAGTAAAAGGCTCCTCGGCCTCCAGGACCTCCGTCCGTTGGAGATGACGGATCTCGACGGCAAATTTCTCCAGGGAGCTGGCAATAACAGCCAGGGTGACAAAAAAGAAGGCGTGGCGATCCCGCTGGACAATCTGATTGGAAATAGGGGCAGGCTTGAGCCCGCTCTTTTTACAAACATAGGCCTCCACTTTGGGCGAGATCTGAGCAAAGGTCCCTACGGCACCAGAGATCTTTCCCACACTAACCTCATCGGCGGCCCTCTCTAACCGGACCAAATTGCGCCGCATCTCCTCATACCAAAGGGCTAGCTTAAGGCCAAAGGTCATAGGCTCTGCATGGACTCCATGGGTGCGTCCAATCATCGGCGTCTCTTTATACTTGAAGGCCTGGCGCCTGAGCACCTTCATGAGTTCCCGCACATCTTCAGAAAGCAGACAAGAGGCCTCTTTGAATTGCAGAGCTAAAGCGGTGTCCATGACATCGGAAGAGGTCATGCCTACATGGATGAACCGCGCATCGTTACCCAAGGACTCTGCCAGGGAGCTTAAAAAGGCAATCATCTCATGCTGGACTTCTTTTTCGATCTTTCGGATCCGGGCTATATCGAAACGAGCCTTTTTCTTGATCCGGCTTACCACACTCCTAGGAACCTTTCCCAAGTAAGCCAGGGCCTCACTGGCCAGGATCTCCACCTCAAGCCACTTTTGGAATTGGCTTTGCTCGGACCAGATCCGAGCCATCTCCGGGCGACTGTAACGACCAATCATCCCTTCAACCCTTTATCTCTTGAGCCTTTGATCCCTTAATCCTCTTTGCTATCCGTGTGACCGAAGCCCCCTTCTTGGCGCTCAGAAGGAGGAAGGTCACTTACTTCCTGCCATCGGGCTCGGCAGACCCGCTGCACCACCATCTGGGCCACCCTCTGCCCACGACGAATCACAACAGGCTCTTTCCCCATGTTGATGGTGATCACCTGGATCTCCCCTCGGTAATCCGAATCGATAGTCCCGGGGCTGTTGACCAACGTGATCCCCTCTCTTAAGGCAAGACCGCTCCGGGGTCGAATCTGAGCCTCAAAACCCCGGGGCAATGCTACGGCGATCCCCGTTGGAATCAGGGCGCGCTCCAACGGCGCAAGGACCACATCGGCTTCCAAATCCGCAGACAGGTCCATCCCCGCCGATCCTTCGGTCATGTAAGCAGGTAGAGGAACGACATCTCCCTTTAGACGCACCCGCTTTATTTGAATCCGGACCTCATCCACTGGTATTCGCTCTTAATGATAGAAAACAGTTAGATTTCGCACTGGGTTATATTGAGAGGCTCAGGTCCAGGCTCTTTTTCTCAAAATCGCCCAGTAGGGAAAGTGCCATCTCTTCCGACCGGAAGGTCGCGCGGGCCAGGTCTACAATATCGGCCCGAGACACCGAACGAACCCCACTGGATATCTCCTCCACGGAAATAGCCTTGCCGAAATAAATCTCGTTTCTGGTGATGTGGCTCATCCAAGAGTCCGTGGACTCCAGACCCAAAATCATGTTTCCAACCAACTGACTCTTGGCCCGCTGAAGCTCTTCTTCCCCGATCTCTCCTGCCGCCAGCCGCCCCATCTCCCTGACAATCAGATCCACTACCTCCTCGGCCCACTCGAGACTCGTACCCGCATAGACCCCCAGATAACCCACATCCCTATATGAGGCTAAAAAGGAGTAGATGGAATAGGCCTTTCCTCTCTTCTCACGGATCTCCTGAAAGAGGCGCGAGCTCATCCCTCCGCCCAGAATGGTGTTGAGGATATAAGCCGCGTAGCGCAGAGGATGGGTCTGGTGGGTGCCGGCAACACCGATACAGAGATGGACCTGCTCCAGTGGTTTAGAATGCTGGAATATCCCGCTCTGCAGCTTGGGAGAATCCCCAATTCTGAATTCTGAATTCTGAATTCTGAATTCTAAATTCTTACCCCCCAGTCTCTGGTCCATCTCCCTGACCAATTTCTCATGACTCACGTGACCCGACGCGGCAACGATTACTCGGCCCGGGAGATATCGATCACGTACAAAGTTAAGGAAATCCTCGCGGCTAAATTTTAATACGGTAGCGGCCTGCCCACAAATGGGCCGGCCCAAGGGATGGTCTTTGAAGAGATCGAGATTAAAAAGATCGTGCACATAATCATCAGGGGTGTCTTCCGCCTGGGAGATCTCCTGCAAGATCACCGATCTCTCCCGCTCGATCTCCTCCCGATCGAAAACCGAATGGAGAAAGATGTCTGTTAGGAGGTCGATCGCCACCGGGAAATTTTCATCTAATACCTTGGCGTAGTAGCAAGTGTGCTCCTTAGCGGTAAAGGCATTGAGCACACCTCCGACCGAATCCATTTCCTCTGCGATTTGGGCTGCGCTGCGCCGATCTGTCCCTTTGAAAAGTAGGTGCTCAATAAAGTGGGAGATCCCGTTCTGATGGCGAGCCTCGTGGCGCGATCCGTTCTCCACCCAGATCCCCAAGCTGACGGAACGGGCGTTCGGCATCTCTTCTGAAAGGATACGAATACCATTGTCCAGGACGGTCTTGGTAAACATGGAGAGGAAAAAAAAGTTTAGGGATCCCCTCGGGGTGAATTGTCGGGAAGGACTCTGGAGCCCCGCGGATGTTGAGACTTTCCTGTCTCGGCAAGGGCCTCTTTTCGACTGAGCCTGATTTTCCCCTGTCGATCGATATCCAATACTTTGACCAGCACTTCATCCCCCTCCCTCAATATATCGGTAACCTGTCGCACACGTTCGGGCGCCAGCTGCGAGATATGCACGAGACCATCGGTGCCGGGGAAAATCTCCACGAAGGCGCCAAAGTCCATAATTTTTCTGACCGTTCCCTTGTAGATTTTCCCTATCTCCGGTTCGGCCGTAATCCTCTCAACCATCTCCACCGCCTTCCGAGAAGCAGCTTCATCGCTAGAAGCGATAGTGACAGTTCCATCATCCTCCACGTCCATCTTGACACCAGTCGCCTCAATAATACCTCGGATGACTTTGCCTCCCGGACCAATAATCTCACGAATTTTTTCCGGCTTGACCTTCAGGATAATGATCCGAGGCGCATGGCCGGAGATATCTTCTCGTGGCTTGGAAATGGCTGCCTCCATCGCCTTGAGAATCCCTATCCTCCCCTCCCTCGCCTGATAGAGGGCTTCCTGCATGACCTCCCGAGTCACCCCGCCGATTTTGATATCCATTTGCAGGGCCGTAATCCCCTGGGGGGTCCCAGCGACTTTAAAATCCATGTCCCCCAAGTGATCTTCATCTCCCAAGATGTCGGAGAGAACCCGCACGTCATCCCCTTCCTTGATGAGACCCATAGCAATACCGGCCACCGGGGCTCTGATGGGCACAGCGGCATCCATTAAAGAGAGTGAGGCACCACAGACCGTCGCCATCGACGTGGAACCGTTCGACTCCAGGATCTCTGAAACAATGCGAATGGTATAGGGGAACTGCTCCTCATCGGGGAGGACGGGAAGGAGCGCTCGCTCAGCCAAGGCGCCATGTCCAATTTCCCTCCGGCCCGGGCCACGCAAAAATTTCACCTCACCTACGCTAAAGGGGGGGAAGTTGTAATGGAGCATAAACTTTTTGTAATGCTCGCCAATTAGGGCGTCGACTCTTTGCTCGTCTGAGGCGGTTCCTAAAGTGGTAACCACCAAGGCCTGTGTCTCTCCCCGAGTAAAGAGAGCCGACCCATGGGTACGAGGAAGGATGCCGACCTCACAGGTGATCGGACGGACCTCCCTTAGACCCCGACCGTCAATCCGGTGTTTTTCCTGTACAATGAGCTGACGGAAATAGTCCCTCTTCAGCTCTTCAAAAACAGCCTTAATCTCTTTTTCCTTTTCCGGGTACTCTATTATGGCCTGGGAAAGAACCTCAGTATTTACCTCATCCAGGCGTCTGTATCGCTCCTGCTTCTCCGGGATCCCAATGGCTTCCCTGATTTTATCTTGCGCCAACTCCCTCACCCTTTGGAGCAGACCGTTGTCCCGATCCAGCGTCGGGACAGGACGCTTAGCTTTACCAATCTCCCGCTTGATCTCTTCTTGCCTATCCAAGAGAGGCTGGATCGCCTCATGCCCCCGGAAAATTCCCTCCAGGATCTCATCCTCCGGCACCATCCGCGCCCCACCTTCCACCATGAGGAGGCTGTCCCGGCTGCCCGAGAGAAAGATGTCGATGTCGCAATCTTGGATTTGACTCTTAGTCGGGTTGATAATCCACTGACCTTGAAGCCTCCCCACCCGGACGCCTGCGAGAGGTCCGTTAAAGGGAATATCGGAAACCTCTAGGGCGACGGATGCCCCCAGCATAGCGACAACATCAGGATCGTTTTCCTTGTCCGCAGAGAGGACCGTGGCAATCACCTGGGTCTCGCACCTCAGGCCGCCAGAAAAAAGCGGGCGGATTGAGCGGTCAATCAACCGGCAGGTCAATATCTCCTTTTCCGAAGGACGCCCTTCTCTTTTGAAAAAGCCACCGGGGATCTTTCCCGCCGCAAACGTTTTCTCTTGGTAATCCACCGTTAGGGGGAAAAAATCCGTATCACCCCTGAGTTCTTTAGCTGCCACTGCAGTCACCAGGACAACTGTCTCTCCGTAACGGATCAGGGCAGCCCCATCGGCTTGCTTCGCCATTCTACCAACCTCTATGGATAGAGGACGGCCGTAGTACTCAACATTAATTGTTTTTATCATATGCGAACCCTTTAGAACCAGACGAGGCTAACGGAAGAAATTAAGGGAAGGGACATCCACCAAGGAACCACTACTTCCTTAATCCCAATCGATGGATCAGACTTTGATATCTCTTGTAATCGTTTTTCTTGAGATAATCGAGAAGCCTCCTCCTCTGTCCTACAAGTTTCAGGAGGCCCCGGCGGGAGTGGTGATCCTTAATATGAACCTTGAAGTGCTCTGTGAGATAGCCAATGCGTTGGCTGATGAGAGCAACCTGCACCTCTGGCGAGCCGGTATCGGTCTGATGGAGTCTGAACTGCTCAATAACCCCCCGCTTCTGCTGCTGAGCAATTCTTATCTCTTCTCCGTTTGTCTTCTCCGTTTGTCTTCTCTCTTTCCTTTCCTATTATATTATAATTTTTCTATCACACTACCTGGGCCTTGTAAAGCAGGAGAGAATCGTTTTTCTGGAGGACCTTTTTATGATAGATTAACGTATCCGATGGTTATGACGAAATTTCACTGTGCCCTTTTAACTCTGCTGGGTTTCCTGTTCTTCCCGGTTTTCTCCCTGTCCGCCGACATGTTCCGCTGGTTGGATGAAAAGGACGTGGTCCACTTTACCGATAACCCACACAATATCCCTGAAAAACACAGGGCCACTGCTACACGGATAAAGACAAGAGAAACTCCGAGTAGCCAGGTGTCGTCAAAACCTTTCTCTCCGGACAGGGCATCGGTACCTTTTCAAAAGAATGGTGAGGTAGTGATCGTCCAGGCAATCGTAAATGGAAAGAAGTCGGCAAATTTTGTCGTAGATACGGGGGCAACTTATACCATGATCTCCCAGGCCATGGCCAAGGAGCTAGGAATTGATACAGAGAAGAAACTCCCCACGATTCGCTTCCAGACCGCCAATGGGGTTATCCTCGCCCCCTTGGTAAGCCTTGACTCCATAGCAGTCGGTAAAATGGAAGTTAAGGACCTCACCGCGGCGATTCACGATGTCTTTCCCGATCCCAGTATCGCAGGACTTTTAGGACTCAATTTTTTAAGTAATTTCCGCATGGATATCGATACCAAAAACGGGATTCTGGTATTGGAGAAGAAATAGGCCAAAGTCGTTCTGGACCCCTCCTCAAGGAATCATCACGGTGAGAGGAAAATCACTCCTTAGTCCGAGCCAAAACAAAGATCATATAGTTCATATCAAAGACTATTTCCCCGTTGGACAGACGGACATTCTGGCCGGTACGGTCTCCTGAAATCGATCTCAATAAAAGCCGCCTGATCTTCTTTTTGACCGGTGTCGGAGTCCGACTGAGGCGCATCCAATCCTCCACGTTTCTCTGCTGCACCAGCTTTCTCCGATACAAAACTTTAAGTCCGCAGGCTTTAAACAAGGCGCGCCATTGTTTTGGAGGCAGCATCTCTACGTGAGAAGGATCGCGTAGCCTCTCAATCAAGTTATGGTTGTCCCCTTTGGCTGGATCGTCCTTAGAAGTATTGTCTGAAATCAAAATTTTCCCCTTTTTCTCCAGCACCCGTACCATCTCCCTTAGGGCCCTTTCCGGCTCCCGGAAGTGGTGAAACGAGGCGCGTGTAATCACTCGATCGAAGCTTGCTGGGGAAAAAGGAAGGTGATTGACATCAGCGCAACGAAATGTAACGTTCCGGACTTTCTCCTGCCGAGCCAAGGCACGTGCCTTTTTAATCATTTCTCCCGTCAGATCAACTCCCACGACCTCACGAGAGTGCTTGGCAAATTCCAACGCGACAAAACCCGGACCGCAGGCGACATCGAGCACACGGTGGGTTGGTTTGACCTGTGCTAGGCGCGGGAGAATCCTAAGCCCACCCTTCTCCCGCATCTCCTGTGAACGGGAAAACTCTTCCGCCTGCTTCCTGAACTCCCGCTGAACGATTCTCTTGATACGTCCTTGGTGGGAATTCCACACGGATGTTTGATCCCTTATCTGGGAAGATCGCTGATCGAGCTACGGACGCCTATGACCTGCCTGACCTCCTTAAGGTATCGCCGGATATCGGCGACCAACCGAGGCCGGTCCAGCAAGAGAGGAAAGAAGACATCATTGAGATAGTCCCCTTTTAGAAGATGGCACTCCTTGCAACAGGCGACAATATTTACGGGGATATCCTCCCCACCCCTCGAAAGGGGCACTATATGATCCTTCACCTTGGAATCGGATCTGCCGCCAAAAAAGGAGAGCCGCCTGCTACAGTACGTACAGACCTTAGCGGCAAGATAGGACCATGCGCAGAAAGATTTAACCTCTCCCATCAACCTCAGCTATGAAGCCAATCGTACAGGGTCTCTTTTTTTACCTTCTTGAGAAACGTCTCCAAGGGAAGGATAATCCGCGCGGTTTTTTCCTCTGACTCTTCCTCTTTCTCCGACCCTGGACCCTCATCTCCGATGATATTCCCCTTTGCATTCACTAGGGCCTCCTCAAGAGTTTAAACTCAAAATGGGCTGATTATGAGCAACCGCTCACAGCACCACAGTTCATACACTTGTAACAGGCGCCACTACGGATCATGATGGCTCCGCAATCGGGGCAGGATGGGGCATCTTGCTGGTAGAGGCTTGTAATGCTGCTAATCGTCACTACAGGAGCCCCACCGCGCGGAGCCTGCGGAGTATGCTGGACGATCTTCTTGGTGACAGCGCCTTCCTCACGTTTGCTCTTAACGATTCCGACTTCCTGCTGCGCCTGCCCATCTAAAAATTTAATGGCGAGCCAGCGAAAGATATAGTCCATAATTGACTTCGCAATGGGAATATTCGGATTTTTAGTGAAGCCCGAAGGCTCGAAGCGCATATGGCTGAACTTGTCCACCAGGACCCTCAAAGGCACGCCATACTGAAGGGCCATTGAGATCGCTGTGGCAAAAGAATCCATAAGCCCCGATATCGTGGAACCCTCCTTGGACATAGTTATGAAGATCTCACCTGGCTGACCATCTTCATACATCCCTACCGTTATGTAACCCTCATGGCCGGCGATATCGAACTTGTGGGTGATCGATCTTCTCTCGTCAGGGAGCTTGCGCCTGAAAGGACGGGGCTCACTTGTCTCCACCTTTGCTGGTTTACTTTCCTCCTTTGAGGTATTGAGTGGCTGGGTTCGCTTGGAACCATCCCGGTAGATCGCCACGGCCTTGAGTCCCAGTTTCCAGGCCTCAATGTAGGCCTCCATGATCTCTTCTACGGTCACACGACTGGGCATGTTGATGGTCTTAGAGATCGCGCCGGATATAAAGGGCTGAGCGGCTCCCATCATCTTTAGGTGGCCCAGGTAGTGGATCGAACGGCTCCCACTGGCCGGCTTGAAGGCGCAGTCAAAGACCGGGAGATCTTCATCCTTGAGATAGGGCGCACCCTCGATGGTCTCATGCTCATCGATGTGCTCTACAATGTCCTGAATCTGCTTTAAGTCATAACCGAGCCTTTTCAAGGCGCGCGGAACCGTGTTGTTAACGATCTTTAAGAGACCACCTCCCACTAGCTTCTTGTACTTGATGAGAGCGATATCCGGCTCGATGCCGGTCGTATCGCAGTCCATCATGAAGGCGATCGTCCCGGTTGGGGCCAGGACCGATATCTGGGAGTTCCTCACTCCATACTTCTCCCCCTCGTTACAGGCGAGGTCCCAGACCCCTCTGGCAGCAGTAAGGAGATCCAAGGGCACATGAGAAGGAGGAATTTTGTACGCCTGGGATCGATGTTTGTTCAGCGCTTTAATCATCGGCTCCCGGTTAACGGGAAATCCGGCAAAGGGCCCGGCCCCTACAGCTATGTGAGCGGATTGGAGATAGCCCTCCCCGGACATAAGGGCCGTGATCGCAGCCGCATAGCCCCTACCGGCATCCGAATCATAGGGAATGCCCAAAGACATGAGCAGGGCGCCGAGATTGGCATATCCTAAACCCAATTCACGGAAGGCGTGGGCATTGGCCGTAATCTCGGGCGTAGGATAGGAGGCATTGTCCACCATGATGTCCTGGGCCAGGATCATGATATCTACGGCACGGCGGAAGGCCTCTACATCGAAGACCCCATCGTCGCGGAGGAACTTAAGCAGGTTTAACGAAGCCAGGTTGCAAGCCGAGTTGTCCAGATGCATGTATTCGGAGCAAGGGTTGGAGGCGTTGATGCGCCCTGTGTTAGAGCAGGTGTGCCAGTCGTTGATGGTGGTGTCAAACTGCATCCCGGGGTCCCCGCATTGGTGGGTCCCCTCAGCAATCATACGGAGCAGATCCCGTGCCTTATAGGTTTCACAGACCTCCCCGGTAGTGACATAGCGTGTCTTCCACTCCCGGTCTTCAACCACGCATTGCATAAACTCATCGGATACCCGAACCGAGTTGTTGGCATTTTGGAAAAAGACACTCCCGTAGGCCGCCCCGTCCAGGCTGGAATCATAACCCGCCTCTATGAGAGCCCACGCCTTCTTTTCTTCCTCCACCTTGCACTTGATGAACTCCACGATATCCGGGTGGCCAACGTCGAGAATTACCATCTTCGCAGCGCGTCGGGTCTTCCCCCCGGACTTGATGACCCCGGCCGAGGCATCCGCCGCCTTCATAAAAGAGACTGGACCGGAGGCAGTGCCGCCACCCGCCAGTTGCTCTCTGAAGGAACGGATCTTGGAGAGGTTCACTCCAGACCCAGAGCCTCCCTTAAAGATCATCCCTTCCTTGTAGTACCAATGGAGGATAGACTCCATCGTATCGTCCACTGAGAGGATAAAGCAGGCGGAACACTGGGGTCTCTCCTCGATCCCACAGTTAAACCAGACCGGGCTATTAAAGCAGCCCTTTTGATGGAGAAGGATATGGGTCAACTCATCGGAGAAGATTTGAGCATCCCCCTCGCTGGCAAAGTAACCGCCGGCCCTACCCCATGCGGTCAGCGTATTGACCACACGGTCCAGCAGTTGGCGCACGCTACGTTCTCTCTGAGGGCTACCCAAAGGACCACGAAAATATTTAGAGACCACCACATTGGTGGCCATCTGAGACCATGACTTAGGGATCTCCACATGGCGTTGCTCAAAGACCACTTTCCCTTTGTCATCAACAATCGTTGCCGCACGGATTTCCCACTCAGTTTCATCATACGAGCTTATTCCCGCACGGGTGAAATAACGTTCCAGTTTAAGCCCTTCGCTAACACCTGGGTTTGCCTTAGCCATCGCCTCTCCCGTCTCCGTCGACTCCATGCTGGCCATTTTCCCTCTTCTCCCTTCTCAGATCTTGTGCAGTTCCAGACAAATAAAAC
>JAPUHZ010000118.1 GCA_027297485.1 Deltaproteobacteria bacterium | reverse complement strand
TCCACGACCTTAAGTGCGCGTGGCATGTCGATGAGGTTCCTTGTTTCTTTTTCGCTGATGATTAGGGCCATAGTGTAAACCAGTTCCTTTTTATCACAGCCCACCTGACTTGGTAAGACTACGAATAAATAGTACAGTGATCTACGATTACTCTTGACGGGAAGAGAAAACCATTTCAAGATAATTTAGCTTAAGGAGGCGATATGAAAATGAAGATCCCAAAGATAGCGGCACCCTTTCTGATCACGGCGATTCTAGCAATGGGTGTTCTCCTTACGGTAGGAACCATGATGGGCTGCGACAGCGGCCCTGACGAAGTTACTCTTTTGCTTGAAGAAAAAGACAGGGAATTAGCGGAGAGGGATAGGCAGATCCTGGGGATGGACGATCAAATTGCCGAACTTCGTAAAGAGCTTGAGGAAAATTCAAAACAGGTCGCAGGTTTGAGGGCCAAAATGGAGGAGAGTGAAAAAGCGCTCTCCTCTACGAAGAAAAAACTAAAAAGCGCCGAGCGGAAAATTAAGCGGTTAGCGGCAACTTCAGCGCTGCTCAGGAAGAAGATAGCCCGCAAGCCGATAGAACAAAGCTCGCCCGCAGTCCAGCGGCGGCCGGCCGAGCCGGGGACCTACGAGGTCATCCGAACCACTTCTGTTTTTGAAAAGCCGTCAGGCACTTCTAGGACAGTATCGTCAATCGATGTAGGAACAAAGGTCTCAGTGGTGAGATCCGTCGGGGAATGGCTTGAAGTCCGGTCCAAACACGGGAAGCCCCCTGGCTTTATACGCCGGGACGACGCCATGTTCGTAAAGAGGAAGAACTAAAAGGTGGTCGTCGGGGGTGAGGTGAATAGCTACACTTTTTTCTCATTCCAATCCTTGGCCCTGATGGTTCTTCCGGTAATCATGGGTTGATCCTGGCCGGCGAGAAACAGAACTAGGGGAACGACTACATCAGGGGATTGTCCCCCGCGTCCATCCACATTGACCCTGCCTCCAGGGTGGATGGCATTGGCGCTGATACCGTAGTCCTGCATCTCTTCGGCGACGGTTTTCATCAGACCCTCAATCGCATGCTTGGAGGCACAGTAGGCGCTCTTGCCGGGGACGCCATGGCTTCCTGCATTGGATGATATACTGATAATCGTGCCTTGTTTCTGCCCAATCATATGGGGTAGAGCAAAGTGAGTACAGAGGAAAACCGCCCTCAGGTTGATATTTAGGAGAAGGTCCCATTCTTCCACGGGGAGTTCGTGGATGGGACGCGTCTTCAAACACCTCCAAGGTTCATAAATGCCATCCTCGTGTTGCTCCATCCTCAAGCCGGCGTTGTTAATGAGAATGTTCAACCCTCTCAATCCTTGGATGCAGGAGTCTACCATCTGTTGTGCTGTTTTCTCCTGGCTGAGGTCGCCGACAAAAAAGTGACCTGTACTTCCAAGAGATCGAACTTCTTCCAGGACTCTTTTTCCTTCAGCCTCTCTTGCGTCTGCGATGAGGATCTTGGCCCCTTTGCTGGCGAGCCCAAGGGCCATGGCTCGGCCGAGACCGCTGCCACCCCCAGTCACGATTGCAACCTGTCCGGCAATCTTCATTTGGGAACCCTGCTTTTAATTTTTGTTATTCTCTTAGTGGCAGCCTTGGAGTACGTTGAAGATCGTTTTTAGGAACGATTGTCTTTTCTTTACACCAGGCCGTGACCATCGGCACTCTGGAGGGCGCCTCTCAAGGCGATGATCGGTAGAAGAGCACATTTGACCCGGTTGCTTCGGATCGGCCCTCCCAGGTTCTCTAAAATCCGCTCCTCACTGATATCTCTTATCGCAGCAGGTGTCATTCCCTCGACGGACTCAAAAAGGATAGAGGCCGATCCCTTCGCAATGGCACACATCTCACCGGAGAACCTAGCTTCCATAACCTCGCTTTTTTCTGTTAATCGAAGCTCCACCCGGATTCGGTCCCCACACAAGGGATTGACCTCCTCGAATTGGAGGTGGGGGTTCATAATTCTCCCAAACTTTCTCGGATGCCTTGCATGCTCCAGAATCTTGTCGGTATAGAGGCCCACCTAAATTTCCTGCGCTGGAAATTCACCTCAAGAGGAAGGGGGGATGCCTTTCACTTGTTTCAGGCTCTTTCCTGTCTTGCCGGTGCGCACCATGAGCAGCTCTCCCAGCACTGCCACCGCCATCTGCTCCGCGGTTTCCGCACCGATGTCCAACCCAACGGGAATATGTATCCGGGCAATATCCCCTTCTGAAAAGCCCATTTTTCCAAGTCTCTTAGCCAAGGCGGCGGCCCGTTTCGAGCTGCCTAAAACCCCAATGTACCTGGCATCCGAGCGGAGTAGGACATCCAAAACCGGCAAGTCGTGCTTGGCGGCATGGGAAAGAAGTAGCCCAAAACTGAACTGATTGAACTCGCGCCCCCGCGCGATCTCTCCCGGAAACCCAACGAGGATTTCCTTGGCCGCGGGAAAGCGCTCTCTGTTGGCGAACATCGGCCTAGTATCAATCACATGGACGCGAAACCCCGCCTCGCTGGCTAGCCTGGCTACAGGCACAGCCACCTGACCTGCCCCAAAGATAAAGAGATCAGGACTGTAGCCAACGATGTCGATAAAGATCTCCACAGCGGCATGCCGATGTCCCTCGATCTGCTTAAAGTCGCTATCGAGATCCAGTACTCGGGAGATTCCTTTGGACAAGAGATCCTTTGCCGTGCTCAAGGCCACTTGGTTGAGCCGGCCAACCCCTAGGGAACCACAGGCTTCTCCCGTGGGGGTAATGATAGCCTTGGTGGAAGGCTTAACCGAGGGGAGTGAAGATCGGGTGACCGTCAGCAGGGCGAAGGGGATTCCCTCATCGATGAGACTCTGGATCCGAGCGTGAATTTCCGGATCTATCCTGACAGGCTCTACCAAAACCCGGAGCGTTCCCGCGCAGGTAAGTCCGATATCGAAGGCGTCTTCTTCGCCAAGCTCCATCCTGAGGAGCTTCGATGTTCCAGAGCGGGCTACTTCCTCTGAGGCCTCAATCACCTGGGCATCCACACAACCACCGATGGTGACCATGCCTTTAAGCGTCTTGCCCCCAATGACGAGCATCTTGGAACCCTCTTTCCTTGGCGCCGTTCCCTCTGTAGCGACAACCGTGGCCAGGGAAGCATCCGAGGAGTCCCGCGAGGCCCTCAATATCTCCTCAAAGATTTCCTTCATAACGATCGAAATAAATAAGACATTCTGCCACCAGTCAGCAGCTCAGTGCAAGGGTCACCGCTATTTACGCCTCCCTTGGAGGGGAGGGACAGCGTCTCCACAGGCCCTCGATATACCTGTCTCCAGGTAGGTCAAAAAAGTTATAGCTGAGCGACCAAAGGTAGGGTTTTTTCTCTACAGACCGTTCTACTGCGTTGCGCTCGACCGCTTCGCTCTTATTCGTGTTCGTGCTCGGATTTCATGCTCGTTTACACGAACACGAGCACCGACCAACAATAACTGCGCGCCTTGGTTCTAGGACCTTTTTGACCGGCGTGAGAACAAGGTTTTTTGACACCCTGTCTACTATTGGTCTTTTCGGGAGCGGCCCGTCACGCGACGGAGAAAATCCAAGACAGCCGTCTTGCTAGCCGTCGCCAGCAAAGGAATAGCCTTTAGCGGTTGAGTGTTCTTTTCTTCACTCCCGAAACTACCCGTACCACTGAGGTTTTCCTGCAGGCTCTGGGTAAACTGCTCGAACATCTGATTGGAGATCTCTTCAATCACGCGTGAGCCAAATTGAGCCATGAAACCCGTAACGGTAATCTCGGAGCTACCTGTCACTTCAGTTCCCCCGTGGGACAGGGCACGCAGTTTTCCCACCATCTTCATTGAAGCGCTCCCTTTACCCCTCGAGTCCAGCCCTTTCCCCACCAGCTCGATCACGAAGTTCTTGTCATCCAGGCGCTCAATAACGAGTTCCCCCTTATAGCTACTCACCATAGGGCCGACTTTGACATTTACGGTCCCAATATACCGGCGTTCATCCAATGCCTCGATAATCTGAGCTCCGGGAACACAAGCGACCACTTTCCTCGGGTCGCTTAGGAAGCTCCAAACCGGCTTCACCGGCTCTTTAACTTCAAATTTCTTTGTGATCTTGACTTCCATGCAACCTCCTCTTTTTTAACTAACAGAAACTTACGAATAAAAGTTCCCTTTCGGGCGCTCCTCTCAAGGAAGGAATCAAATGGGCGAAGCTGAAGCGAGCTTGGCGTAATCTTCCCAGGTGTTGATATCACTAGGGAAGGGCCGGTCGATCTCAATCTCTCCCACCCACTCGGGATGCGACTGTAAAAGCTTCCACACCCCTTTGTCACCGTGGAGCGCCTTAAGCTGTCCAAAAAGCGCCTTACTAAACAGCATCGGATGGCCTGAGCGACCATGGTAAGTAACACGCACAACCGGTCTTTCCGTTTGTCTCCATTCCTCGACCACGGCGGCTATGGTCTGGCTCTCTATCCCCGGTTGATCTCCCAAGATAAGGACAGCCGCCTCTGCCTTCGGGTCGATCGCTTCAAGACCGGTTCGTATAGAGGCCGTACATCCTTCGTGAAAATCCGGCGCCTCCACAAACCGAGCTCTTTCTAAGTGAACGCTCCGCCGGACCTCCTCCGCCTCATGGCCCACTACTACGACCACCTCATCCAAAGGCGAGCCCTCTGCTCGTTTAATAACCCAGCCTATGAGGGTCGTTCCGCGCCATGGGAGAAGTTGTTTAGTCTGAGTCTTTAGCCGGCTAGATTTTCCAGCGGCGAGAACTATACCCGAGACCAAAAGGCTCATGCTTGCACTTCACTCAAAAGATAATTTCGAGGCTCCTTTTGAAAGCTCTCTTTGCAGCTGGGGTTACAGAAATAATAGATAACCCCCTCGAAGTCTGTGCTATAGTGGGCAGTCTTAGGATCAACGGTCATGTGACAAACAGGATCCTCCGCCGTTTTGGGCGCTGACTCCTCTTTGGTACCGTGGCTCACGGCCTCTTTCTTGACACGGCTGCGCCGGATAGAGACGATCTCAGCAACGATGCTTAGAGCTACCTCCTGGAAGGTCCGCGCTGATATATTCAAACCTGCCGGACACTTGACCAACGCGAGTTTTTCTTGAGGGACTCCATCCTCACTGACGCGGCTCATGGTCTCTTGAAACCTCTTTTTGCTCGCCACCAACCCGATGTAGGCCGGAGATAATGCCAGGACTCCCTTGACGGCCTCCTCGTCCCAGTTTCCCATGGTGGCAACTACTGCGTACCGTTCCCTGTTCTGCCCTAACATTTCCGCCTCGACCCGTGGGAGAATAACGTCGGCATTGGGAAATTTCTCTTCCGTGGCCAAGGGATCGATAAGAAAAACCTTAAAGCCCACCGCCTTTCCGATTTTGACCAAGGCCTCGGCAGCCGGAGAGACCCCGCAAATCACCAACTCAGGCTCCGGCAAGTAGGGCTCTATGTAGATCTCCATGGTCCCCCCGCTATAGCAACTCATTTGGTAGAGCTCGATTCCCTCACGGGACTCCTCGCTGAGATTCGGTGTCAGCACTACCAGCCGCGGCTCGCCGTCCGCGAGTGCCTTCTGGGCTTCCCTAAGCACGGTGGGTTGAGCACAACTACCCCCCACCCAACCCAGAAAATTCCCATCAGCGGTAATAATCGCCTTATCCCCAGGCTCGCCGGAAGTAGGTCGCTCTCTGCGGACGACAGTAGCCAAGGCAAAGGGCACCCCTTGAGTTAGCAGATCGTGGGATTTTTGTAAAACCT
>JAPUHZ010000117.1 GCA_027297485.1 Deltaproteobacteria bacterium | reverse complement strand
CAGCATACGTTGAAACAAGACAGGATTTTTTCCGGCCATACCCTGCTCAAGTTCATGACGCCGTCCTACAATGGCATATAGATAAACGTGAAAATCCACTAGTGTACTCCTACCCTGTTAGGAACTTCCTTTTGCGCCTCGTGGCGCACCACATCTTGAGCGCAATCCACGACCTGTTGAGCGCTCACGGATAAAAGTTTCGTTCGGCCTATTCGCTCGGATTTTAGAAACCCACTCCTTCTTGTGCGCTTTTCTATTGGATGTCTGGTCGTCCGGCTCTTACTCGCATCACTACGAAATACGTAACTCAGCACTTTATCATTTTACGAGAAGATCCATTCTGCGGCCTCATAGAACAGATTCCCCTCCTTTATGTCTCTAGTGGAGATATAATTCTGATAGCAACTTATGGCATCTTCCAGGACCGCCAGCATTAGCCTCTTTTCCCCCTCCGCGTGGGTCGTGCTGAAAACGGTCTCAAGATACTGATCAGGCATGAGAGTGTCTGGCTGAAACATAAAAGCTACCCTTTACTCTAACTATATTGCCGAAGCTGGGAGATACCCTTTCACTGCTTTCGTAATGCATGGGATGTGCCAAGGGTGGTGTCGTTATTTTTTAATAACTTACACCATTGTGCTGACCCAAGGTTAGGCAGGATCGCCTGAAGGATTAGGGTATGGTTGCCCGAATGGGCAAAACTGAAAAGAATCCCGACGATTTAGTGGTGATTTCAAAGTGCCTTCGACATAAGAATCTATCCTGAGGCGCAATTAAACGACGCTTTAATTGAGTCCTACTCAGGAACAACCTTCCTATAGCTCAAGAAAAAGGGCGAATACGCTGGCAAAGGTAAAGAGCCACTAAAAGATTCTTTCTGGCATTTTGTCTAGCTGACCTTTTTGTCCTTTTTGCTCATATAGTCGGCCCAGAGATACAAAGAAAGGATTCCGAATCCTACTGCTGCTGGAGCCAACCAGGCGAAGATATGACCCGTGGCTGACCAATCAATGATCTTGGCACCCGTGACGGCAACTATAACAGATAGAGCATTGCCGATCAGATAGGGGGAAAGATATTTATCAAAGAAGGCAGGCTGATCTCTGAAGCCCGTCCATGTTTGCCATTGTCCTGCGGTTTTTACTCCAAGCCACACGGCTACGAACAACGGCTGACCAATCAAAACCGAACTGGTGTAAAGTACTTGCTCAACAGATCCTTGAATCCTGGTCTTCCACCCATGACCCGACTCGCCCCCACGCACGGCATCTGTGACCAGTCCTATAAGCAAACCGACAACAATAGAGAACCCAAAGCCAAAGATGTAGTGCCACAACATGACTTGTCTCCTTTTACTACCTTACCTTCTCCAACTTCGCCTGATACCCCGCCCTCTCCGCAGATAGCTTCTGCATAAACTCAGCCTCGGTTATGAGCCCTTTCTCTATCAGCAACTTTGTCAGGGCGTCCGATTGTGCAAGGCTGGAAACTGTTAGTTCTTGAAGAGTAACGGTCCCTTCTTTAAGTCTTCTTTTATTAACCAAGATCCCTTTTTCTCTCTATGGACGATTCCTTCCTTTCCGGTTAATCACCCTTTCCTTAACGCTCAAAACAGGGCACGGGGCATGACGCACGACCTTTTCGGCTACATTCCCGATGATCAGTCTTTTCATTCCAGTGCGCCCATGCGTCGCAAGAACGATCAGGTCTATCTTCCTAAATTCGGCCACACCGATAATGCGATCAAAGGGGTCACCACTCTCGATGATGTATCTCACTTTGGGGACAGCCCGGATGGTATCATGACAGAATTGTTTTACCAGAACCTTTGAGTGTTGAATCGTGGCGTCCAGCACCTGAGACCGTTTAAATGGCTCGCTTTTGTATAACTCTATCAACGCAGGATCTGCCTGGGTGATCGAACTCATATAGAGTTCATCGTACGGGTTATCGATCACATGTAGGAGATAAAGTGTACCATTGCAGCTTTGCACAACCTGCGCGGCCAGCTTCAGCGCACCCCTTGAAAAGCTGGATAAGTCTACTGGACACAGAATCCTCCTAAATCTCAACGCCATGACCTTCCCCCTTATGAAATAAAGTTCGCCCCTCAGAAAACTGGACCTGCTAACTAAAACATTCTCCCACCACTCAATCAGGGCTGTCAACCTGGGGTCGTTATCTATCAGACATGACAACCTGGGCTATAGAGAAGGGGAAGAGGGGAAGAGGCCAGAAGGTCAAGCCGGTCACTGTGAAACGTAAACTCACTATTTTAAAGCACATGCTCAAGATGGGGTTCAAGTGGGAGCTGACCTCAACTAATCCTGCCGCTAGTGTTTCGCCTTACCCCGTACAAGAGGGAAGAATTAGATATTTGACAGAGCCGGAAATTCCCTCTCTATTAGAAGCGTGCGAAAAACAAATTACTTCCCCCTGGCTTTACCCCCTTGTAGTACTGGCCCTCAACACAGGGGCACGTCAAGAACAGAAAAAACTTTTCCTGCATTGCACGAGGATCTGCTTTTGAGTGCGTACCCTTCCTGGAGCTTTGTAAACGGGAAAAATTGATTACGGAAGAGAGCTATGCGGGTCGAAAGCGGAGCTGGGTGAGCGGGGAAACCACGTGGAAACAGTCAGTCAACAAGCGCCGCTTGCTGAGTTGCTTTAAGCGTTTGCGGTCGCCGCGGCTCCAGCGCTTGAGCTGCCGCTCCCGCGTGAGAGCCTCATCTGCCGAGGGAAGTGCCTCAGAATAAACCAAACGAGCGGGGCGACGTTTGAACGTGTAAGCCGCACCACGACCATCATTGTGAGCCTTTATGCGGGCGGCGAGATTCTGCGCCGAGCCGACCTAGAAGCTATTGTCAGCGCAGTAAAGGATATAAACATGATACATGCCCCTCGACTCGCTCCCGTCGTAGCTCGCCCGGGACACCATTCACCTCGCTTAATTGCTTAGTGTGGCCTGCCATGAGCAAGCGAAGCGAGTCGAATGGTGGAGGCGGGGGGAATCGAACCCCCGTCCGAAAGTGTTCCGCCAAAAACGACTACATGCTTAGCCGATGTTTTAATCTCATTCTTTGAGCCCCCAGCGGCAGGGTCTCGCAGAACCAGCCGGTTTAGATCTCGGCCTCATCCCCTCCGGCAGGAAAATCAGCCTATCCCACTAAATGACGTCTTATCCAACCCCGTGGGAGAAGGTCGGTAAGACGCTAACTGCGATTAGGCAGCTAGGGCGTATTCAAAATTATCTGCAGTTAAGTTTGCAGCCTGTTTGTTTAACGGGCCAACAGGACCCCGGCATGCCGTTTTGACTTTCCACCCCCGTCGAACCCAAATCGCCCCCAAATTTAGTTCCTAGTTTTGAGTTGTCAATTTTTAGTTGCGAAGGGGAAGTTTCTTTTTAACTAAAAACTAAGCACTTATAACTTAAAACTAGTTGCGTGATTTCAAAGAGCGTTCCACTTCCCGCTGAGCATCTTTCCTTCGCAAGGTCTCCCGCTTATCGTAAAGCTTCTTCCCCCGCGCCAACCCCAACTCCACCTTCGCCTTGCCGTTCTTAAAGTATAGCCTTAAAGCGATCAGGGTCAACCCCCGTTCCTTGACCTTACCGGTGAGGCGGCGGATCTCCTGCTTGTGGAGGAGGAGCTTTCGGGTTCGGGTCGGCTCGTGATTGAGCTGATTCGCTGCTGAATAAGGGCTGATGTAAGTATTGAGAAGAAACGCCTCGCCTCTAACGATGCGGGCATAACTGTCTTTGAGGGTTGCCTTGCCATCCCGCAAGGACTTGACCTCGCTACCTTTTAAAACCAGACCAGCCTCGTAGGTCGCCTCAATGAAGTAGTCGTGCCTTGCCTTGCGGTTGACACAAACAATTTTTTCTTGGGTTCCCTTTGTCGCCATGAACTTATCCTGAGACGAGCCTGGGTTTGGCATTGAGCTTTCCCGGTTTGTCCCCAATTCGGTTGTGTCCATCAACAAAAACAACCGACGGCGAATGGGCCTTGACTTCTCTCTCATTCATCCATGCAAAGGTGGCGATGATCACGGTCTCTCCCTTTTTGATCCGATGGGCTGCCGCGCCGTTTATGCAGACCTCCCCGGACCCGGCTTCCGCTGGGATCGCATACGTTTCAAGCCGCTCTCCGCTGTTGAGGTTCCAGACCTGTACCTGTTCGTAGGGAGTGATATCGGCTGCATCCATGAGGTCACCATCAATCGTAATGCTTCCCTCGTACTTCACGTTGGCGTCGGTAACCTTCGCCCCGTGGATCTTTCCTTTCAACATACACCTTTTCATGACAATTCCTCCTCTACGCCTTGAGAATCGCGTTATCAATCAGTCTAGTCCTGCCAACTTGAACGGCTAGGGCAAGCAGCGCTTCACTCTCCACTTTGTCGAGCTTTTCTAAAGTGTAAGGATGGCACAACTGGATGTACTCGATTCGAGCCAAGGGCTCCTTTTCAACTTCCCTCCTCACTGCGTCAAGAATCCTGTCACTTCCCCGTTCCCCTTGCTCAACGAGACGCTCTGCTTTGTGGAGAGAGCGAGAGAGGCTCAGCGCCGCCTGTCTCTCTTTCTGGTTGAGATAGGTATTGCGCGAGCTCATGGCCAGGCCATCTTTTTCCCGCACGATTGGATAGCCAGCTACCTCCACATCAAAGTTCAAATCCGCTACCATCCGGCGTATGATCTGGAGTTGTTGGTAATCCTTGGACCCAAAAATGGCCACATGGGGACGCACAACATTAAAAAGTTTTGCCACCACGGTCGCCACACCTCGAAAGTGACCAGGACGAGAGGCCCCGCAAAGGAGCAAACACAGCCTTTCCAACTCCACGTGAGTCTGGGCGCCTTTGGGATACATCTCTTCTACAGATGGGTGGAAGAGAACATCTACGCCCTCCTTCTCGAGCAGCACTCGATCACGGTCAAGGTCACGTGGATAGGCCGTATAGTCTTCGTGGGGAGCAAACTGCGTGGGGTTTACAAAGACCGAGACGACGAGCAGATCCCCTCTCTTTTTTCCCTCTCGCACCAGACTGAGATGACCCTCGTGGAGAAACCCCATCGTAGGGACAAGAACGATCCGCTTCTCCTCGCGCCGCTGAGTTTCGCTCCAATGTCGCATCTCTCGTATCTGTTCAATAAGGTTCATGTCACTCACCGTCTAATGGAAGGAATGTTCCTCATCCGGGAATTTTTCTTCCTTGACCTCAGCAATGAAATTCTTGACGGCATCAGCCATTATTCCTTTTAGATCGGCATATCTCTTCACAAACTTTGGCGTATACATCTCGAAGAGACCCAGCATATCGTGGACCACCAGAACCTGCCCGTCACAGTCTATTCCTGCGCCGATGCCGATGGTGGGAATCGACAGGCGCCGGGTGATCTCTTTGGCCAGATCCATAGGTATCCCCTCCAAAACAATGGAGAAGGCACCGCCCTCCTGCACCGCTATGGCATCCTGCATGATGACCTCCCTCTGCTCTTTTTCTTTGCCCTGGACCCTGTAACCGCCAAATCGATGAATGGACTGTGGAGTTAGTCCCACATGGCCCATGACGGGTACCTCCATTTGGACGATCGCCTTGATGGTCTCGAGGATCCGAGCTCCCCCTTCGACCTTAACCGCCTCTGCCCCTGCCTCCTGTAGGAATCTTCCTGCGTTCCGCTTCGCTTCCTCAATGCTCACTTGAAAGGAGAGAAAGGGCATATCCGCCACAACCAAGGCTCGCTTTCTTCCGCGAACCACGGTCTTGGTGTGATAAATCATCTCATCTAAGGTAACAGGCAAGGTACTTTCTAGCCCTTGAATGACGGAGCCAAGAGAATCCCCTACCAGGAGGATATCCACCCCCGCCTCATCGAGGATGCGGGCAAAGGAATAATCGTAGGCAGTCAGAGCGGTGATTTTCTCCCCCTTCTGCTTCATTTTTCTGATTTCAGGCACCGTAACTTTTCCTGCGATCATCCTACCCTCCAAAAACCAAAAAAGCCCCCCGGACTAATCCGGAAGGCCATCCATGCCCCCAGGCATGGCTCGATGCCATTCCTTTTGGGAGACTTTCAATCGTGGCATCCGTCTCAGTCCAGGCTACCTGGATCCAAGCGGTATGTAGTGCTGCGTCCCCGAACCCATGTTGTTGATTTCCTTGACCAAGTCAGCCAGATCTTTGCTGCTGGCAACGAAATCGATCTCAGAACTATTCACTACCAAAAGAGGGCTCTCGTCGTAGTTAAAAAAGAAGCGGTTATAGGCCTGAGCCACCTCTCTCAGGTATTCGAGGGTCACACCCTTCTCATAACTCTTATCTCTCTTTTTTATCCTTTTGTAAAGGACCTCAGGCCGGGCCTGGAGATAAACCACCAGATCGGGCTTGGGGACCCTGGTGTCCAAAAGCCGGTAGATCTGTTGGTAGAGGTTCAGCTCCTCGCTGCTCAGAGTTAAAGTTGCGAAGATTTTGTCCTTGGCAAAAAGGTAGTCGGCCACCGTATTTTGGCTAAAGAGTTCTTGCTGGCTGAGATCCCTCTGCTGTTGATAGCGGTTGAGAAGAAAAAATGTCTGGTTTTGAAAGGCGTAGGTTTCCCGATCATCGTAAAATTTGGGTAAAAAGGGGTTGTCTTCCACCCTCTCAAAGACCGATCGGGCCTGAAACTCAGCGGCCAGACTTTTTGCCAGGCTTGTCTTCCCCACACCTATCGGCCCCTCTACCACGATGTATTTAGCCTTCTTCATCCTATGGCGAATTTACACAAACGCCCGAAAATTGTCTAGCTTATGTACCAGTCAATTTTATGGCATCGCTGAGAGAAAAGATCGGTCAGATGATTATGGTCGGCCTACAGGGGGAAGAGCTGACCCAAGAGGAGGAGCGTTACCCCTTTGGCGGTTTTATCCTGTTTGGCCATAACCTCAAAGAACCCAAGCAGATCCTATCTCTCTGCCGCACGCTTTGGGAGAGAGGTAAAAAAACTCCTCCGCTAATTGCCATTGACCTCCCCCCCTTTATCTATGCCTGCCACAACCAGATGGAATGTCTGATGACTGCTCATGTTCTGCCACGACCAGGAGAGCTTGGTGCAGTCCTTTGAGTTTTTCTGCCGAGAAACAGAGAAAAAACCGGAGATCAAGGCGAGAGTTTAGGAGAGCTGTCAGAGAATCAAAAATCTCAAGGATCGCTATCTCACTAACTTTACTGGTGTACCTGAAGAGGAGCTGAAGAATCTCATCGGGTTACCGCGCCATCGAAGAATCGTCGAGGAGATTCAGGGTAGTTTATAGGCACTGTACTCGATCAGCTTTTTAATATCGCGACCCAATTCCCCTTCCCATTTTTCCACGAGAAGATCTGCGGGGCACTTCCCTTGAAAGAGCAAATCCTTTAGGGGCCTTAGGTAGATCGTCTCGTCC
>JAPUHZ010000116.1 GCA_027297485.1 Deltaproteobacteria bacterium | reverse complement strand
TGGATAAAGAGAATAATGAAGATAAGCACGAAGATCTTGCCGAGCACCGCGCCGGTGAACGGCTCGAGAAATTTATTGATCCCACCCAAACCGATTGCAGCAAAGATGGTCCCAGCGAGTTGCCCGACACCGCCCAGCACCACGACCATGAAAGAGTCCACGATGTAGCTCTGGCCAAGGTCGGGACCGACATTGCCGATCTGCGACAGCGCCACACCACCGAGGCCGGCAATGCCGGAACCAAGCCCGAAGGTCAGCCAGTCCACACGCGGCGCAGGAATACCCATGCAATCGGCCATGCTGCGGTTTTGCGTGACGGCGCGCACGTACAGGCCAAGCCGCGTGTGCGACAGGAACAACCACACCAAAAACACCACGAACAGGGCGAAAAAAATGATGGCGATGCGGTTGTAGGGCAACACCACGTCGCCGCCAATATCGAAACCACCTGACATCCACGACGGGTTGGCGACTTCGACGTTCTGCGCGCCGAAGATCATGCGCACAAACTGAATCAGGATGAGACTGATACCCCAGGTCGTGAGCAGCGTCTCCAAGGGGCGGCCATACAGATGACGAATGACAGTACGTTCGAGGGCAATTCCCACGAGTCCGGAGATAATGAACGCCGCGGGCACCGCCGCAAGAATGTAGGCATCGATCGCGTCGGGGAAATAGCTGCGGAAGATCCCCTGCATCACGTAGGTGGCATAGGCACCGATCATCAACATCTCGCCGTGCGCCATGTTGATGACCCCCATGAGACCAAAGGTAATGGCAAGACCCAGTGCGGCCAGCAACAAAACGCTGCCAAGGCTCAACCCGTAGAACAAGGTGCCGAGAATCTGGGAGATCAGGAAACGCTGTTCAATGGCGCGGAGTGTCTTTTCCGCCTCTTGGCGCACACCGGCATCCGGCTCGGCGAATGTTCCGTCGGGGGCCTTTTCAAGGAGCGTCGCCACCAGCCGCTTTGTCTTCGAGTTCGCGCTTTGCGCCAACAACCGGACCGCCTGGCGACGCAGCGCAGCGTCAGGGCTCTTGATTTCAACCGCGGCGACGGCAAGCGCCATCAGCGCCTTGATTTCCGAATCTCTCTCACGCTCAAGCGCGCGCTTGATGAGCGGCAACATTTCACCGCTCGGGTCGGCAGCGACTTGTGTCGCCGCCGCCAGACGCGTCTCGCGATCCGGAGCTGTCAACCGTAGCGCCGCAACAGCAGCATCGAGCGCACCGCGCACACGATTGTTGACGATAATTGATTCTAGCTGATCCGAAGGCGCATGGACCGCCTCACCGGTCAATGCGTCTTTGGCACCTGAATTCGTCACGATAACCGGACGACCGCCGAACAGCTGTAGCTCGTCGTCCTGCATGGCTTCGAAGAGCGGAATCGCCGCGGCATCGCCCGCGGTCACGAGCTTGTTGATGGCTTCGATCTTGGCGTCGCTGCCCTCGGCCGCCAACTGCTCGACTACTGTCGCATCGAGTGCATACGCCGAGGGAATGGCGCCCACCGTACACAGCACGACGAATGCAATCTTCCACCAGCCGTTCATAATCCGTGCGTCAGGTCGCAACACCGCAAAAACTCTGGCCGTCTATAGACAAGCAGTCAGCGATCAGCAAGAAGATCGAAGCTGAAAGCTGACCGCTAATAGCACCTGTCTGTGACACCGCAGCGGGCACGCCGTTCGGCTGCCTTCGTCCCGAGCTCCCTTCGGGTCTGAGCCTCATGGTTCGAGTACCTCACCATGACCCTGAGCATGGTCGAAGGGTCAGGCCGAGGGGAACTCACCGCGAAGCCTTATCGACGGATCAGGGCGACTATTTCCTCTCCGGCTCGTCTTTCTTCTTGTCGTTACCGGGGATGAACGGACTCCACGGTTTGGCCTTGATCGGGCCCCGCGTTTTCCAAACCACGTTGAATTGACCTTTGGCATTCACTTCCCCGATAAACACCGCCTTGTGCAAGTGGTGGTTCTTCTCATCCATTTTCGAGGTAATCCCCGACGGTGCCTTAAACGTCTGGCCGGCCATGGCTGCGATCACCTTGTCAGTGTCGGTAGATTTGGCCTTTTCGACCGCCTGCTTCCACATATTGATGCCGATATAGGCAGCTTCCATCGGATCATTGGTGAGGGGCTTGTCGGCGTTCGGTAGCTTCTTTGTTTTGGTGTATGTCGCCCACTTCTTCTTGAATTCGTCGTTGGCAGGGCCCTTGATCGACATGAAGTAGTTCCACGCCGCGAGATGGCCGACGAGCGGCTTGGTATCCACGCCGCGCAGTTCTTCTTCGCCGACGGAGAAGGCTATCACCGGCACATCCTTCGCTTTCACACCCTGGTTGCCCAGCTCTTTGTAGAATGGCACGTTCGAGTCGCCGTTAATGGTGGAGATCACCGCAGTCTTGCCACCGCGGGAAAATTTCTTAATGTCGGCGACGATGGTCTGATAGTCGGTGTGACCGAACGGTGTGTACTTTTCGTCGATATCCTTGTCCTTGATACCCTTGGAATGCAGGAAGGCGCGCAGGATCTTGTTGGTGGTACGCGGATAGACATAGTCGGTGCCGAGCAACACGAACCGCTTGGCGCCACCGCCGTCCTTGCTCATCAGATATTCCACCGCCGGAATCGCCTGCTGGTTCGGAGCTGCGCCCGTGTAGAACACGTTTTTGGAAAGCTCCTCGCCCTCATACTGCACCGGATAGAACAGCAGGCCATTCAACTCTTCGAATACTGGCAACACGCTCTTGCGTGACACCGAAGTCCAGCAGCCGAACACGACTGCGACTTTATCCTGCGCGAGAAGCTGGCGCGCCTTTTCAGCGAATAGCGGCCAATTCGACGCCGGGTCCACCACTACAGCCTCGAGCTTCCTGCCCAGGACGCCGCCCTTGGAGTTAATCTCGTCGATAGCCATCAGCGTGATGTTCTTCAAGACGGTCTCGCTGATGGCCATGGTGCCACTGAGCGAGTGGAGGACCCCAACCTTAATGGGTCCCTTGCTGTCTTGGGCACTAAGGACAGCGGTAAATCCGAACCCGATCCCACCTGCCACTCCCAACACGGCGAGCAGCTTCATAAACCGATGCCGCATTGGACGTTGAGCGGTCTTTTCCATTACGGAGTTTTCCATATCTTCCATTTCTCCTTTCATGATTTTTCTGTTTCTTTTCGCCTCTTCTACTAGAACAAAATCTGCGTCTGAACTCTAAACCGATGGTCACCACGGCGGGACCCCGTAAACGGGTCGCGATCTAGGAAACTGTAGTCTGTCTGGAGTTTCACATTGTGCCCATATAGGTAGTAGTTAAACCCAAGGGTGTACTCGGTGGTGTCACCCAGAACTTTCGGCGCATTGGGCTGATCAAAATCCACCCCCGAAATCCGTCCACCGAGTTCCAGCTTTTCGGGAATGAGATAGTAACCGATTTGGGCATAATAGCCCCAGTCATCACTGTCTGACATCCCAGGTGTACCGTGATGGTTATTTCTGTAGTGTCCTGCAGCCTGAAGCGACAGCCTCTTCCAGCGAAACCCGGCATCGACAGTGACGTTGGTTGTCCGGTCATCTGGCAGGACGTTCTGAAACGTAGAGGCCCCATCGATCGGATTGAAAGCGGCAGCAACTCCAACGGAAAGCTGTGGAGAATTGGCCGGTTTAGGCGACGTTTCGAGGTAACCGTAAGGATCCAAGATATCCCATTCCAACCGCCCGAGGACGGCGATCTCCTCCCCGAAGTTTTGCTGTCCACCACTGTCTAAGGCACGAATGCTGTTTGCCACTGCCACGTGATACGCAACGCGCCCTACCTTTCCGGCCAGTTGCGCCCCAATCGTACGGGGTAAATTAAAGGCAAAATCCGCCTCCGAGAGGTCAGTAAAAAGCAGGTTCCCCGGATGCGTATAAAACTGCCGACTGTAGGGCAGGATAAAGCGGCCGCCTAGCACATTTAAGTCTGGAGAAAAGCGATACTGCATCCACCAATCCAACATCGTCACCCCATTAGTGTCGCCGAAAGTGCTCCCCTGCAATTGCAGAAAATAGCCAATCTTTGGATCAAACACATTCCCCGAGAGCGCCAGCCGGGCAAGGGCCACATCGAAGGTTTGACTGGTACTCCCCTTTTCCGGTTCTGAGAGAGTGTATCGAAACTGAGTGAAGCCGTTCATGACCAGGGAAAATCGCTTATCCTTGCTGCGGATATAGAAGCCGTTGTCGTAGATGTCTTTGGCCTCGAATCCGTCCTCTTTTCCTTTGGCCTCTAACTTGCCCTCCAAAGCATGCATCCGCTTTTCCAACACCTTCATGGTTTTTTGCTGCTCGGCCATCTGACGCCTCAGGAGCCTCATCTCCTCTTCCGCTTCAGCAGCAAATCCCTGACCGGCAGTAATGACCGCCAGCATCACGCCCATAACCCAAAGCTTTCTCATTCTCGTACCTCCTTCTTGGGATTTAGGCGCCTTTGCCTGGTCAGCGGTAGCAACGATGGTACCGATGAACCTATTTTAAACCTACCTGTATTTTAAGTTGCTCTGCCCTTTTTACCTCATCTTAGAAGGTCGTCCCTTCGAAAGTTCTCACCTAAGTAAAAAGAAGAGGCGCACAACCGTCTTTCAGTGAGCGCCTTTGCTCTGTTCGTGAAGGCCTCTATGCCTTCGACAGTCTTAAATAAGCAACCTTTATGCCATAGCTGTCTTTCTGAAATGACTAATGTTTTTAAAGCCTCATTACCTCACTACAATGGTAACCGCCTAATCTTTCAGCAGACCATGCTTAAACACTGAGCACCGAGGTTTGCCTACGTCGGCAGGGCAACCTCAGAAGTCGAAGCTGCCGTGCCATAACCGGGACGACATCCTCCAAAGAAGTCTAAAGTCAAGCAACGACCCCTATGACGGCATAGTACACAAAGGGGGATAGCAAAGATCAACTCAGAGGGAGATCGTTTGTTTAAAGGGAAATGTGGAAGCAGGTTCCTTCGACTAGGCTCAGGACAGGTTAACGGGAAGGACTGTTTTTAGCTGGAAAGAGCGGATGGGTCACCCAATTTGAAGGAGCGGGGAGAGAAGATCTCGTCTTTAAACCGCCGTCAGAAGTAATTCAACTTAGTCCCTTACTCAAATAAGTCAACAACTCAAGCCTGACACCGATCACTGATTCTATTGAAAAATCGATGCCAAGAATTTTTTACTTGACAAGGAGGCTATAGGATGTCCCCTAGGAGAGGCGTGTTTGCCGAGGCATCTCAACCGGCTACCATAAAGCCCTTTCGGAAGCAACGTCCCCTAGGATTGACGGTTAAGTCCCCGGTTCATGACGTGGTAGTAGGCGCCGGGATATTCGATACGAAGGGGACGGGCCATGCGGCAAAAGATAGCAGGGGAAAGAAGTCAAGTAAACAGCTAAAAGCGGATTTGACCCCTTTTTCCCCCGAATGACCCCTTTTTCCCCCGAAGTAAATCAAGCTAGTCAACAACGCTCCTTACTTTGAGTCCTCCCGAGGTTTCAGACCAACTACTAAGAAATAAAGAGTGGCTCCAAATTGAACTGTCGCTAATATCACAAGGAGCCAAATAATCTTCCGCCCTTTCGTAAGGGTTCTAGTCCCCCAATCATAGAGACCCCATATCCAGAGGCTGAGTGCCGAGGCAAGAGGCATAAAAAAGACAAGCGCTTTTATTCCAAAACCATCGGAAATGTTCCAGCTGGCGTACGTTGGATTGACAAAAGTAATATAATAAGCCAGCGAATAAAACACTGCAGCTAAAAGTACAAAAACAATTTTCCTCTTCATCAGTTTTCACTCTTCATTTTTTGCATAGCGAACTTAAAAAATAGCATGGTGCATCCTTATTAAATAAACCCTGAGGCATGTCCTTCTTTTCTGCCTCTGATTTTTTTCCTCATTTAATATATCCGTTTTCTCGAGGTTTCAGACCAACTGCCAGGAAATAAAGAGTCGCTCCCAAATAAATAGTCGA
>JAPUHZ010000115.1 GCA_027297485.1 Deltaproteobacteria bacterium | reverse complement strand
CTGCAAGCCCTGCATCAGTATAGAGACAGATGGCTGGCGAACATGCAGGGTCTGAGCGGCCAGGGTGAAGTTTCTCAGTTTGGCGACGGTAACAAATACCTTGAGCTGGTGGAAAGTCATGAGGTTAAATTAGATACCATTAATAGCCCAGGGCTTTCAATATCTAATTGCATAGGGGATTGCTTATCGATATAATTCATAGATTATTAGTCTTTTCCTGCTTTAGGGAATTTTCATTTGATTTCACTCCACCTTTGAAAGTTTAGGATTAGCTCTCAGCTTAGTCCTGAAGGACCTTTGCCCGTCGATCAAACTAATGGTGTGCATCTCAAGGTTCAAAATAGTTTAATGATCCTGTGGTGAGAAAAAGCGCTCATAACAGGCGCGGATGCGCTCACGTCTAAGCTCGTAATCCCGGAGCAGGAGATGCCCCCCGCTTTTCTTATCATTCTTGCCCTGCTTATGAGGGGGTTTATAACCGAGCGCGTGGGCGATCCCCTCGAGGCTCTCCGCTTCGCGTTCCAAGATGTCGATCGACTGGTCGCGCTCCAGACGTAAACGATGGTCCAAGTGGCGCAGGAAGAGATAGCCTTTCGAGAGTACCCGGTATTCGCTCTCCTTGATGATCTTATGGTCCCGGAGCGCGCGCACGGCCTCCAGAGTTCCCCTCTTCCGTAACGCGGAGTGACAGTGTCCATGAGATAGCTGGAGCATCTGGGCGAGGAACTCAATATCGACTATCCCACCTCTCCCTTTTTTCAGGTTGAAATGGGAAAGGTCTTCCCGCGCGAGTTCCCTCTCCATCCGCATGCGTAGATGATGAATTTCCGCTATCCCATCTTGCGTGAGACCCTGGCCATAGGCAAAACCCTCAGCTACCCTCTCGGCATTGCTTCCAAGGCGCTGGTCCCCGGCAACAACACGGGCCTTGATGAGTGCCTGCCTTTCCCATAGCTCAGAACTGGTCTGATGATAGTGGCGGAATGCCTCCAAAGAGGAGACGAGAGGACCTGACCTCCCTGAGGGGCGAAGCCGCAAGTCGATTTTATAGACGATTCCCTCCTCTGTGGGAGCTGAAAGGAAGGTGATGAGCTTCTGTCCCAGTTTCACGTAGTAGTCGTGGGCGCCCAGAGAACTCGATTTTCCTCCATTGCTTTGCGCCTCCTCAGGGGCATCATAAATGAAGATGAGGTCTAGGTCCGAGTTATAATCGATCTCTTTCCCTCCTAGTTTTCCCATCCCCAGAATCGCAAACCTTCCCCTTTGAACTTTACCGAACTTCTTTTCCATCTCTTTGGTGCACAGCATCAATGCCCCCTCGAGGCAAACCTCGGCCAGATCAGAGAGTTGGCTCATGACCTCCTCAAGCTCTAGGTTTCCTCCTAAATCGTGAAGACCTATGCGAATGAACTCCTCTACTCTATAGCGTCGCATGGAGTTAAGCTTGCCCTCCAGGTCGTCCGTCTCGGCAAGGGTGGCTACCAGCTCCCTCAGCATTTCTTTCCTAGTTTTTCGTAAATGGGTGAGATCCACGCGGATCAGGCTGTCGAGCAGCTCAGGGCGCTTGAGGAAAAGTTCCGTTAAAAATTGACTGTTGGCAAAGAGGTTTATCAGGAGACGCATGGTCTTGGGGTTTTCTGCTAGGAGAGAGAGGAAGCCAGTACGACCCCCCACCCGATGGCTGAACTCGGCCACGTTAAAGAGTGCCCGATCCGGAGAAGCGGATCTTGTGATCTCCGCCATCAGCGCTGGGCCCAGGGAACGCATCACCTTTAGCCTCCTTGGGCTTGGAGGGGTATAGGACTCTCCGTCACGAACAGCGAGCAAGTTGTGATACGCCCTCAAGGGATCGGGAAACCCGAGCTTTTTAAGCTCTTCAAGAATAAGCTCTTCCTGATCCAAATCGTTCCATATCTGTTCTATGCCGGAGGCACTCTCCGATGAGATTTCCTTTTGGGCTCCGTAGAAAAGTCTGTCGAAGGCGCGGCGCACGGAAGCGGTGGTGCGGTGATAATCTTGCCAGAAGAGATCGCGCTCGCTGCCCCCTTTCCTCCGGGAGTAACCGAGGCGACGGGCCAGGATCCGTTCCTCTTCTTCCCCTTCCGGGATGGAGTGGGTGTGGGCCTCCTGAACCATTTGGAGCTTGTGCTCTACCTCACGGAGAAAGCGGTAGGCGTGGCTTAAGCCGTTCTTCTCTCGGGGCGGGATGTAGCCGTAGCGAGCGAGCAGCCCTAAAGCCCGCAGAGTATTATGATGCCGGATGCCTGGCTCATATCCGCCATTCACGAGCTGCAAGGCCTGGGTGAAAAATTCAATCTCCCGGATTCCTCCACGTCCCAGCTTTAAATTCCTCTCCTTATTGTGGGGACTCAGGAGCTCCTGTTCCACCCGCATCTTCATGTGCCTTAACTCTTCTACCGTCGTAAAATCCAAATAGCGGCGGTAGATAAAAGGCTCTATGGCGCGCAGAAACTGATCCCCAAGCTCTCTATCCCCCGCAACAGGTCTGGCCTTGATCAGGGCGGCCCTTTCCCAACACTGCCCCCAAGACTCGTAGTAGAGAAGGGCGGAGTCTAGGGATTGAACCAGGGGACCGTTGCGTCCGAGAGGTCGAAGCCGAAGATCAGTGCGGAAGACAAAGCCCTCCTCCGTGATCTCTCCCACGACGCGAGTGATTCTTTCTGCCAGACTACTGAAAAATCCCCGTGGGGCTACTTTTCCCTTACGGCCGCCGTGACTCTCACCTTCCTCTTCCTCATAAAAGTAAATGATGTCTACGTCAGAGCTGAAATTGAGCTCCTCGCCTCCCAGTTTTCCCATACCGAGAATTACAAAACGGTTTTTTCTATCCGTCCGTGGATGGTGTAGCAGACCGAAATCCTTTTCCACCTCGGATCGGCAGAAGCGATAAGCCGCCTCAAGCGAGGCCTCAGCCAAGGTTGTCAGCTCTCTCATCGTCTCCTCTACCGATACGGAGGGGGAGAGGTCTCTGGTCCCGATGCGCAGATACGCCCGCTGTTTATGCTGACGTAGAGTTCGGGCCAGATGATCGGGAGATATCCCTTTCTTAAGGAAAGGGGAAAGCTCGGCAAGGTGATCTGAGGTGGTTTTCTGGGGCACCTTGATTTGCTGGAGAAAAAGTTGAGGCCAATCGTGGCCTTGCCGGATCAAGATGTCGCTTAGGTAACTACTCCCACCCAGAAGTCGAAGTAGGTCTGGAAGACTTGGCTGAGGGAGTTTTTTGAAGGATCTCAGACCGCCATCTTCAATCAGTCTAAGGAGATTGGTCTGGGCGAGAGAAGGCGAGGGGCTTTTCTTAATCAGACGCTCTATTTTTTCTCGTTGCGCAAGAGATGAGAGGATCTTCCGGAGATCATTCACAGTTTTAGACTAATAGTCCTGCAGAAGAGCTGCAAGCCCTTGATCAAAGGACGCCAAGCCAGCCGACCTGCCCATGGAGCAGTCCAAGAAGCGGATTTGACCCAGGCCTCAGGCTCTATTGCCTCATGCCTTCTTTATTTTCCATTTGACACCCATTGATGGGGTTCGGCACAAGTGCTACACTTACACGAGTCCTTAGTTAAGGAGGCGGTTATGCCCACAAAAAATCCGCGGGTTAATGTAGTGTTGGAAAAACCACTGTACGAGAGCGTTCGACGCCTCGCGGAAAAAGAAGAAATCTCCCTTTCACTAAAGATTCGCGATCTCATAAGGGAAGCTTTGGAGGCTCAAGAAGATGCCGCTCTGGCTGAGTTTGCCGGGGAGCGCGAAAAGACCTTTAGCCGGTCTCAGGGGCTAAGCCATAAGCAAGCATGGGGCTCGTAGAAAAGTGCCTTAGGCATGTTCTATACCCTTGTTTATCACCCGGACGTCCGCAAGAAAGATATTCCCTCGATCAACCGCAATATAAGGGACCGCATTTCTCACGCGATTGAAACCCGTCTGACCACTGACCCGCAACGTTACGGTGAACCCTTGAGGCGAACGTTGAAGGGCTACTGGAAACTGCGAATCGGCGATTATCGGGTGGTGTTCAAAGTGGTTAAGGATGAGGTCTGGATCTTTGGGATCATGCATAGGCGGGAAGTCTACGAAAGAATCCCAAGACGGCTGGCCGACCAATAACTCCTGTTTCTAGATTTTCATCTTCCGCTTTCAGATTTCATCCTTTATCCCTCATCCTCCATCCTTGTCTATCGCCCGTTGCCTGTTATTTTTCCATTTGACGCCCGAAACTTACCGAGTAGAATAGCTGTTAATTAGCTCGGTTGAGCCTTTACTCGACCACGGCTGGATCCCCCGATCCCGCCTGCCGGCCGGCAGGTCACATCTTCGATGCCACACCATCGCCCGGACTGGCTCTTAGCCGGGGGGTTGTCTGACAGAAAAGGAAAGTGCAAATTTCAAGATCTTACCCTGAAGGACACTGTATGCTGATCCGTATCCGAGCGTTAAGTCAATACGCATGCCTGACCCCACTTCCGGCGTGGAATAACCTGGGTCTTTTTCACAAAGCCATGGAGCAGTACAATCCTCCGCCCGCTTGCGATGAAATATAGAATGCGAATCTGCCGCCTTCCTGTAACTCGAAGCTCCCATAGTTTGCCTTGGAGATGCTTTACGTGGGGAGGCCCCAGCCTTGTTCCCATCTCGCCAAGAAGGTCAATCTTTGCAGTAACCCTGTCCCGTCCAAGCGGGTCGAGATCATTGAGCAATTCCTCGACGGGAACCCTTGCTCCCTCTCGGTAGAGTTCAATGACCCATGGCATATATAATGATGTCGCAATAAAGTGACTAGGTCAAACAGGACAGCACTCCGATTTCCGATT
>JAPUHZ010000114.1 GCA_027297485.1 Deltaproteobacteria bacterium | reverse complement strand
GGCGGCTGAATGAGATCGGGTTTGAGTGGAAACTGATAAAATCAAAGGCTTCTAATTAAGTCCAGTTTTGCGGTCTTGCCATCTAGGCTTTTTAGCCATGACGGATTATGGGGTCAGGGCTTGCACTACAACAAAATGTTCCTGAGGCCGTCTTGTAGGAGGAAAAGGTGTCAGGCTTTAGTTTTTGACTTTTGTGTGAGAGCAGGGTCGGCCTTGACAAGTACTTGGTAAGGCAAGAGAATCTACCTCGATCTATGAAATCCGGCATTTGTGTTATGCCGACCAGTATAATCAATAGTTAGGTAGCTTCTGCAGCGAACGACATGAGATGTGCCGCACTCACTAAAGATGGGCAGCATTGCCGGAACAACGCAATTCCCGGTTCAAAGTCGTGCTACCTTTCGACACACGGCGGAATAGAGGCATCGGTATCGGCGCTAATAACCAACTTCCTTCAGAATCATTGGGTCATACTGCTCAGCGTGGCTGGGTCAGTATCAGCCATTCTAGCCATCATCTCGTTCTTTACTCCAGATCTTTCCGTTACCCCTCGGAACAACCCAGTTGACCTCCTCCAGGCAGATTTTGTTTTTAACAATAACGGAAATGTCACTCTTAGGGACGTCAGGCCTGTTGTGGAGGGCTGGCTGGAGGTGCCAAGTCGCGGAAGCTGGAGTGGGCCTACACCAAAAAAACCATTGCGTATTGGGGACATCCCGCCAGGACAGTCTCGGACATATCGGCCTATCTTCCCTATTCCGTTCAAAAAGGCCCAATGGAAGAGCATTTTCGTCTGTATCGGGGTGTCGGTTCGGACCTTTCCCTTTCCCTTCGTCAAAATACAACTTCCTTCATATTGTTTTTCTCTCCAAAATGAAGATGGTTTGGACCATTGGGTGGAACGCCCACCAGAGAAAGCTCCTACGTCGAGTTCTTTTACTCGTATATATTTCTTCGTAGACGACCAAGGGTTCAAGCTTCAACCGAGCTTTCTTAAATGAGGGATATTACATGCGATTCTGCTTTGAATGGATTTCAGAGCTGTCCGGGATAGGCCGGCAGCGATGGCACCGCCTAAGCGGCTCACTTAATAGTTAGAGGGTTCGACTTATGAACGCAAAGTCGCATGCTGTATCAATTGCTGTCGGTGCTGCGCTAGCTCTCGGAGGATTTTTCACGTTTTCCGGTTTATTGTATGATGTATCTCCATTCACTCGTTTCGCCAAAGAGCCCTTTGACGCGGGGTCCACGTCTATCGACGCCACTAATACCATTATTCCTGGGCAGACGGCTTCCCTTATCAGGCGGAGTTTGCAATCAACGACGTTCAGACTGACGTGTCCTGCAAACGTGAAGATAAACGAAACGTTCACTATAAATCTACAACACGATCGCCAGTTTTTCACCGTCGATGAGCATGGGAACAGGACAGACTACACGGTATCGTATCCCGCCGGCAAAGGTGCAAGCCTGTCATCTTCCGCCTTCAACATTGCTCCAAGCGAGCGAATTGCGAAAGAATCGAAGTCATTACCAGCACATTTCGTTTGGACAGCGACACCCAAGTCGGAAGGTAAGCATCTGCTAGTGCTAAGTATTTCGGAATTGTTCTATCACCAAGAGAGCGATCCCGCCGATCGCTATTACAAAATCAGAAATAAGTTAATCATCAATGGCACGGAGGAGGCACGCACCGATCTCGATTCGGTCACGGTTCCCGTTTCGGTTTACACCATTTGGGGCATCTCCGAGACCACGTATCAACTGCTCAAGTGGGGCGTTGGTGCCGTGATATTTGTTGTCACCTATCCCCTGCTCTTGACGTTCCTGAAAAGAAAACTTAGGTGGGGCGACTCGGACTGAATCCCATCCGGGTCATCTAACCAAGCGTTGGACCGGACGGCGAATGGCGCCGGTTCTGATGGCGGCATTTTTGCGCCGCCGGTCAACTTATTCGTTAACTGCCTAATTGGATTCAATTCTCCTTCAATCTAGTTGTACAAGACGCAATTCAATAGCTCATTAATTGCGTCCTGGCGGCCTAACATCGAGCAAACCCAGGCCCAGAGTGGCTCTGATGCCAAATAAAATTGACAAATTTTCGCCTCCGGCGGAGTTTGTGAAGCATTGCCGGTAACCGCCCTGTCCACGACACTTTATCCGACAGCGGTCGAGAGTTCGACCTCTTTCACGTACCGTGCGTAAAGCTCAGGGTCGGTGTTGAGAACTTTCACGACGGCTTCCATGCGGTCCAACTTACGAGCGGACTTTTCTACAAGCCGTTCCGCCTTATCGAAAACCTCACGGGTGACGGGACCGACAGAGGAATCGGCCTGCTCGCCCTTGCTCAAGGTTGCCTTCGTGGCCTGCCGGTCGTCCCTCTGCATGTCGCAGTAAGTCTTGTAGAGTCCGCTACCGAGATCGGTCTGCATGACCTGCTCGTAGGCATCGGAGAGGCTCAGGCCGGAATCGGTCTCGCATAACTCGCTGACTGCCTTCTCAATGAATTCTTCGCACCATCGGGCGAGCCCGCCTTTTAGGGTCGCATCGTACATTTCCTTGGCGATCCTCTCAGCATCCCTCTCCCAGCGCACCTCCATTTTTTTCCGTTCAACTTCCATGATCTTTTCCTCCTTGTCGTTTTGAATCCCACCTACGCCGACTCTCTCGCAATCTCGTACAGTTCCCGCCACGGCGTCTCGACCTTCGGCACTGTGCTCGGACGCGATGGGCTGCGGCGGGTTTGCCTTACGAGATTGCCGAGATAGCCATAGGCCACAAATTGGGCGGCATGGCCGGCCGGTACACGAACCTGTCAGACGACCAGATCCGGGATACCTTCAAGAAAATGGCTACAGGGTGGCAACATGAAGAAAACAACTCTGCTGCCAGTCTTTAGAGAACGCTGTAAGTATTTGAAAAGGTTGGTGCGAGGAGGGGGATTTGAACCCCCACGCCCTTTCGAGCACTAGCCCCTCAAGCTAGCGCGTCTGCCGATTCCGCCATCCTCGCAAAATAAAAGTAAGACGTTCCGCTCAAGGGGTCGCAGGGTTTTGCGGCTGTGGGACCGGGGATTGAGGGGTTACCGATGGGGTCGATTGAGACCTTCCAGGAGAGCCGGCCCGTTGTTCTACCTCAGAACTACGCTTGTCAAAGACGCTAACAGACGGTTTTTCCCCCGAGAAATACCCCAGAGTCAGCGAGGTGACCATGAAAACAATGGCCATACCGGTGGTCAACCGCGTGAGAAAATTTCCCGCCCCACTGCTACCAAAGATAGTAGAGCTGGAGCCGCCAAATACAGCCCCCATATCCGCTCCCTTGCCGGTCTGTAGCAACACGACTAAGATGAGTCCGATGCTGACAATGATATGGATTATAGTGACTAGAGTGATCATACGCCTATCGTCAGGCCGGGATAAAACAGCGAATGATACTGAGAAAATCCTGTGGCCTGAGACTCGCTCCTCCTACCAATAGCCCATTCACCTCCGGGGCCCTTGCCAGTTCCTCCGCATTGTCCGGACGCACGCTGCCCCCGTAAAGGATACGGCTTCTCTTGGCCTGCCATTCCCCGAACAGATCCTTGAGTATCTCCCGAATCCAACGGTGCACGTAGCTGACCTGATCGGGTGTAGCGTTACGACCGGTTCCAATGGCCCATACCGGCTCATAAGCAATCTCAACTTTTCCTATAGCACTTTTTCCCGCCCCCTTCAATGCGACTCGAAGCTGCCTGGCAATCACCCGTCTCGTCGTCCCCTTTCTTTTTTCCTGCAAGGTTTCCCCGACACAGAGGATGGCCCTCAGGCCTGCATCCAGAGACGCTACTACTTTTTTGGCAATGGCTTGATCGCTTTCGTTGAAGAGATGTCTTCTCTCGGAGTGGCCAATAATAACAAATCTACAACCCAATTCAAGCAGCATCTTTGGGCTGATCTCTCCGGTAAAGGCGCCCTTTTCCTGCCAATGGACGTTCTGACCAGCCAATCGAAGCTCGGTTGCTCTTATGGCCTCATCGACCACGGTGAGGGCTGTGAAGGGAGGGGCGAGAACTACCTCCACGCGCCTGATATCTCTCAGCCCCTTACGGATCTCCCGGGCGAGAGCCAAGGCCTCGGTCTGTGTGCCGTGCATTTTCCAGTTACCCACGACTAGAGCAGGCTTCATTCCCCCTCCTCTTCGAGGGCCTGAATGCCAGGGAGTTTTTCCCCCTCCAAAAACTTAAGCGTCGCCCCTCCACCAGTGGAAAGATGGGTGATTTTGTCTTCAAATCCGGCTTGTCTCACTGCGGCCACAGTCTCACCTCCGGCAACGATGCTGATGGCTTTACATTCGGCCAGGGCTTGGGCTACGGATCTGGTGCCACGACTGAATTTTTCCACCTCAAACAGACCTACAGGGCCGTTCCAAAGCACTAATCTGGCCTTACGGATCTGTTGATTGAATTGGGCTATAGTCTTGGGACCAATATCCAACCCCGCATGATCGGGCGGAATGCTGACCTCAGTAGTGATCGGTTCCTTGTTGACCTCTCGTGCTGCTATGTGGTCGATGGGCAGAAATAGAGGTATTCCGAGATCATTCGCCTGAGTGATGAGATCTTGTGCCAACGGAATACGATCCTCCTCAACCAGAGATTTACCGACAGCGATCCCTTTGGCCCTAAGAAAGGTGTAGGCCATCCCCCCACCGATAAGCAGGACACTTACTTTGGACATCAAATTTCTCGCCACCCCGACCTTGTCCGAAACCTTGGCGCCACCTAACAGAGCAACAAAGGGTCTCTCGGGAGTGGAGAGCATCCTTCCGAGGTAATCGAGCTCCTTCTGGAGAAGCAGTCCAGCACCCTTTTCCTGAAAGAGCTTTACCATGCCTGCGGTTGAAGCGTGTGCCCGGTGCGCGACGCCAAAGGCATCGTTAATATAAACATCTGCCAGGGAGGCCAGGGCCTGAGAGAAGGCAGGGTTGTTTTCCTCCTCCTCCTTATGGAAACGGAGGTTCTCCAGCAAAATAATCTTATGACGCGAGTCCTGAGCCAAAGCCTCCACCTCGGGTCCAATACAGTCCGGCGCCAGAGTCACGGGCTGGAGGAGAGATCGTTCAAGGTGATCACGCACCGGCGCAAGACTAGAGCCCCAAACCTTCTTGCCCCCTGGGCGTCCCAGGTGCGAGGCGATCAGAATCTTTTTAGCTTTTGCCAGAATAAAGCGCAGGGTAGGAAGCGTGCCCTCGATGCGATGGGTTTCCGTAATCCTGCCCTGGTGGATGGGGACATTGAAATCGACCCGAGCAAAAACCCTTTTGCCGTTTAACTCAAGCTCTTCGATTCTACGGATCATAGTCCATTTGACTAAATACAGGGGTTATAATACTTTTTCAAATGATTTGTTGGAATCTGCAATACCTTCTTTTTGGTTTCTTCAGTTGTTGGCCCAAACAGGGTTGACGCCCACCCAGCAGCAGGGGATTCTGGATCTTGTCAAGGGAGCAGGGCCGGTCGTCCAAGGAGTCCTCTACCTTCTCATTATGTTCTCGGTGCTCAGTTGGGGTATTATTTTCTATAAATATCGTGAGGTGCGCACGGCCAGGGGTGAGTCCGAGAAGTTCATTGAGATTTTTTGGGATAGCCGTAACCTCTCTTCAATCCATGATGCCAGTCGGGAGCTCAAGTCGAGCCCGGTGGCCCAGGTCTTCCGTGCAGGCTATGAAGAACTGCTGCGGGTCTCCCGCAGTAAAAAGGAATCTCCGCAAAGTGAAGGGTTAACCACGGAGCTGAGCGGGGCCGACAACGTAGCCCGGGCTATGAAACGGGCGACAAGCTTGGAGATTACCAAATTAGAAAAGGCGATAACCTTCCTGGCCACAACAGGAAGCACCACTCCGTTCATCGGTTTGTTCGGTACGGTTTGGGGGATTATGAATGCCTTCCAGGGTCTCAGCGTCACCCACTCCTCCAGTATCCAAGCGGTCGCCCCCGGTATTGCCGAGGCCTTAGTTGCTACAGCGGCGGGTTTGGCCGCAGCAATCCCTGCGGTCATGGCTTACAACCACCTGGTCCAGAGGATCAGGGTCCTAACCGCGGATATGGACAATTTTTCGCACGAATTTTTAAATATTGCCGAGCGCCATTTTTTCAAATAAACTGAGGTTGAACTATAATGCGGAAGGCAACAGTCGAAAGGCAAAAGTATCGTTAACTATTGCTTGATGCCTCACGGCTTCTGCCTAAAAGAGAGGTTTTTTTATGGCACCCGACTTTTCTTCCTCCCACGGAGATAGGACGGCGATTTCGCAGATCAATGTGACACCTTTCGTGGATGTGATGCTGGTGCTCCTGGTGATTTTCATGGTGACTGCCCCTATTATTCAGCAAGGGGTGCAGGTGAATCTGCCGCAGGCGGAGGCCGGGCCGATCCCAGGGAAGGAGGAGCAATTGGTGGTGGCGATTGCCCGTAACGGGAAGATCTATCTCAATGACAACCCCGTGACGCTGGCTAAATTGGGGCAGAAGCTTCGCGCTATTCGAAAGCTCCGGAAAAATAAGGGGGTCTATCTCCGGGCGGATCGGGATGTCCGCTACGGTGTAGTGATTAAGGCAATTGCGGTGATCAAACAAGCGGGGATCGAAAAGCTGGGCATGGTGACCCGTCCCCTTTCCAGGAAGAGTTAAATGGCAGAAGGCCGTCCGCCCTCAAACAGAGTGCTGCAAAACCCACCCCCCTCTTCTTCTGAAGAGCGTGGAGGGAGACTTTGGAGTTGGGTTTTTTTCTCCAGTCTTCTTCACGCCGCGCTCATCTGGGGCCTATTTTTTTTCCCTCATGTCCCTTCCAGTAGGGCCCAGTCTTATCCGGTCTATACGGTCGACTTGGTGGGCGGGGAAAAGCTTGGTGGCACGACACTTCGCTCTGGGGTGAAACCTACCTCTTCACCTAAGAAAAAAATCAAGAAGCGTAAAGTCAAGCCTCCCCTTCAAACCCTAGCAGCCAAAAAGGAAAAGAAAAAGAAGAAAAAAAAGATCGCCAAGAAGCCGAGTGAGCAGCGGAAGAAGGGTGCCCTCAAGAAAGCCAAAAAAAAAGAGGTGAAAAAAAAGCCGCCAGCACAACAAGAGCTTCCCGATATCCTACGCGAGAAGCTGATCCAGGCAGCCCTGGAACGGGTCAAAAAACGGACTAAGACCGAGCAGAAAGAGAAAAAAGGGGATGGGATAAGCTCCAGGTCCGACGAGGACAAGGGGGCTGCCGCCCTCGGTAAGGGGGGTAAAGGAGGGGGAATCCTCAAGGGAGTAGAGTTCCTAATCTACCGCAATCGCATGCTTTACTTGATTCGGGAAAGTTGGACATGGGTAGGAAAGAGGAGCGACCTGGAGGTGACCGTGCGTTTTGGTATCCGGGAGAATGGGGATATCATTGGGCTCAGAGTTCTCCGGGCCTCCGGGGATTCCTCTTATGACGATTCGGTCTTCCGGGCGGTTAGAAAGGTAAGCCCTTTGCCACCTCCTCCGGAAAACTACCGCAATGATTTCATGGAAGTGGAATTAACTTTTCGTCCGAAGGATCTAAGTGGTTAAAACAGTGATGGTTAGAGCGTTTCTATTATTTCTTCTTACAATATGGGTATCCCCAGGGTCTCTTAATGCTCAAGTGAAGGGGTTGATCGTCGGCCCTGGGGCAGAGCGATACCCCATAGCGGTGTCCCCGCTCAAAAACATAGGGCCGGCTCAGGATGGGGGGGGGCTGTCGGAAGGGATAGCCGACACTATTGTTCGTGACTTGGATCTCTCAGGCTATTTCCGTGTGTTGGACCGGTCCACTTATATCGAAGACCCTCAGAGAAGCGGCATCACCGTGGGGAGTTTCGATTTCCGGGATTGGTCCATCTTAGGTTCAGAGGGGCTGGTCAAAGGAGGTTTCAGCCTTCAGGGAGGGGAGGTGACCGTAGAGCTGCGCCTCTTCGATGTCTATCGGGGGGAACAGATCGTGGGGAAGAGGTATACCGGCCAGGTGAAGGATTTCCGCCGCATCGCTCATAAGTTTGCTGACGAAATCATCTTTAAATTTACCGGTATTCAGGGCGTGTTCAATACGAGAATCGCTTATGTTTCCACCAGCAGGGGCCGCTTCAAGGAAATCTATGTTGCCCATCTAGATGGAAGCGGAAAGATTCAGGTTACCAACAACCGGACCATCAACCTATCTCCCTCTTGGACCCCCGACGGCCGGTCTATCCTATATACCTCATACAAAGAAGGAAACCCGAGTCTCTATCTCTTTGATTTCTTCCCCGGCAAAGATAGGAAGTTTTCTTCTCGCAGAGGTCTGAATCTTGGTGGTAGGTGGTCCCCTGATGGCAAGTTCGTTGCCATCTCCCTTGAAAGAAGGGGCAACACGGATATCTATTTGCTGGATCGCACGGGAAAGAAGGTTCGTCGGCTAACCTATGGTCCGGCCATTGATGTCTCCCCTGCCTGGTCGCCTGATGGAACCCATTTAGTGTTTGTCTCCGATCGGAGCGGGACTCCGCAGCTCTATATCGTGGAAACTACTACCGACAAGACGCGCCGTCTAACTTACAGTGGCGGCTACAATACCTCTCCTGACTGGTCTCCCCTAGGGAATAAGATTGCCTATACGGGGAGGGCGGATGGGCGCTTTAACATCTTCAGCATTGATGTTCAGGGTGGGGAGCCGCAGCCCCTCACCTTTGGCTCCCGGGATAACGAGGATCCCTCTTGGTCCCCTGACGGGAGATATATCGTTTTCAGCTCCAACAGGAGAGGCCGTTATTATCTCTACCTCATGCAGGCCAACGGGGAAAATCAGAAAAGATTGACAGGTTCAGGGGGAGATGATACAAATCCATCATGGTCTCCGCGCTTGGATTAGATGCCTTTTTCGCGCACTAAGATGAGGAGAGAAAGATGGTTGATCGATTGAGCACGCTACTGTATGGGTTAATGTTCTTCGCCCTTCTTGCGTTAACCGGCTGTCCTCCACCTCCTACGACCAAACCGGACATGCCCTCTTCACCTCCACCTTCCCAGGCATCTGTCAAAGAGCAGCCTGGCAAGGCGGCTCCTAAGCCTGCTCCACTCACAAGTCTGGAGTTGCAGCGACAGGGTAAAGCCCCAGTCACCCCTGCTTCCAGTCCCTTAAAGGACATCCA